>NZ_VMLM01000054.1:0-2642 GCF_013276695.1 Streptococcus sp. 4155 | reverse complement strand
TGTTCAAAGGGGTGTTACGATTTCAAGACCTCCTCTCAGTTCTGAGGACACGGTAATGATTGATGAGACGGAAGTAAAAATCAATCGCCCTAAAAAAACAATTAGCGAATTATTCTGGTAAAAAGAAATGCCACGCTATGAAGGCTCAGGCGATTGTCACAAGTCAAGGGAGAATTGTTTCTTTGGAGCTCGCTGTGAACTATTGTCATGATATGAAGTTGTTCAAAATGAATCGCAGAAATATCGGACAAGCTGGTAAAATCTTGGCTGACAGTGCTTATCAAGGGCTCATGAAGATATATCCTCAAGCATAAACTCCACGTAAATCTAGCAAACTCAAGCCGCTAATAGCTGAAGATAAAGCCTATAACCATGCGCTATCTAAGGAGAGAAGCAAGATTGAGAATATTTTTGCCAAAGTAAAAACGTTTAAAATGTTTTCAACAACCTATCGAAATCATCGTAAACGCTTCGGCTTACGAATGAACTCGATTGCTGGCATTATCAACCGTGAACTAGGATTCTAGTTTTGCAGGAAGTCTAGTTTTACAATCTACAAGTTGATTCACTTTCTATTATGTATTATTATGATAGTGGTAAACAAAACAGAGAGGAGTTCTATATGACACCAGAAGAAGTCTATATGACAGAGTGATTGGAAAAGCAAATCACCTGCTTTCAGGGGAAAAGTTTCCAGCATCGCAGACGCTACAAGGTCTTGGAGATTGCTGAGATTGTTTCCGGTTTTTTGATTGCGATTTTTTGTGCCATTCCCATGCCGGGCGATCACTATCGCCTTGTCTCTGTTGTGCTTTCAAGCATGGGGTTGCTTTGTGAGGGATTGCTTGGTATTTATAATAGCAAGGAACACTGGATATCCTATCAGAAGGCAGCGCAACTTTTAGAACGAGAAAAGTTTCTCTACCAGTGTCTGACTGAGAAATAAATACGCAGGTGAAAGCAAGCCTTTTACATTCTTTGTCAAGATCTGTGAAGGGATAATCTCTGACGAAATAATCAAGTGGGAAGGCATCCAGTCTAAAGAAGCGGGTGTGCCTGCGGAAACTCCACTCCAATGCAAGAAAAATCGAGGGGGTAAAAGAAAACCTATAGTCAGGGAAAGAATAGCCTGACTGGAAAGCAGTATGAAAAAATGGAATTTACAGCGTAAAACAACTCAAGGTCCGGTTTGTTTTTTGTGCTTAAAAGACAGGAACTTCCTTGAAACTTGAGTTTGTCTCGGTGCATTTGAAAGAAAACTCAGTTTAGACGGAGACTGTTAAACAAGCTTATGGTCTAACCAGTACGGATGTGGTTGAGTAGCTAGTAGATGGTTTTTTAGAAATGGAAAGAGTGCAGATTTCAATGTTTCAACACCTAAAGGAAGATAACTAGGAGGTGATTAAGGTTAAAACAAAACGGATAAATGGTGATTTATTTTCAGGTCTTATCGCTGATGTCGACGAAGAAATCATGAATAGCGATGACAATCGTTTAGCTATCGATAGGATTGTCATCCAACATAATGGCGGTTTGAGCGATGAAGGAGCACCTGGTATGTATCTACAGGCGTTGGTACCTCTGCTTATTACCAGGCTTGGACTATCCAGAGCATGGTTTTTGCCCTGTAGGAGTCTTTGCCATCATTGATACCCAGGAAGCAGACGGCTACACTTGAGGCTTTCTGAAGTCAGAAAAAAGCTGGCTGGCCTTGGAGTTCACAGAAAGAATTACTTAGAACATAAGGAGAAAAATAATTGTTGAAATTGATACAAAATAAGAAAAAAGGTGGAGAGAAAGCCTTTCGCTACTCTCTCAGAAAATTTAAATTTGGCGCGGCTTCTGTGTTGGTAGGACTCTCCTTTTTAGGCAGTGATATATCTACCGTTTCTGCTCATTTTGAAACGGTAGATAATGTGACTTATCTTGGGGATACACCTAGAGAAGTTGGGTATGCTAAGCAATCAGTACAAGTAAGAACTGAGATATCAAAAAATGGCAAGCATGTAAAATATACAATACTTTTCAATAAAAATTATGAATACTGGGCTAGGCCAGGACTTACTGCTTGGTTACCAACTGGTTTGGATCATCGGACGGTTAGGATTAGAACTTATAATTCTGATGGAAAAACAGGGGGAGGGGGATTGCCGTGGAAATTAGTGCACGATTTGGGAGTGCATGAATTTCCTGGTGCGACAAGAGAATTAGTTTTCAATCCTGATTTTGACCCTAGAAACGAAGGAAAATGGAATGAATTTTGGGAAAAAATAGGAAAGGTTGGTTCAGGTTCCGATATTCCAACTGAGTGGAAAGAAAAAAATCAGTTACTGTTTGGTATCAATTCATGGGAAAATTTTTCTCACAATGCTTACAAGTGGGAAATAGAAGCGGATGTTCAAGATGGGGTAGTGGCTTCACAATTACCTGTCGTAGCTGGAATTGTACAGCCTCGTTCAAGATATCCTCGCTATGTTGCAGTAGGACCTAATGAAACAGTAGATACAGACGGAGACGGTCTAACTGACAAGCAGGAGATTGATAAGGGTACGGATCCACTTAAGCAAGATACAGACGGAGACGGTCTAACTGACAAGCAGGAGATTGATAAGGGTACAGATCCACTTAAGCAAGATACAGAC
>NZ_VMLM01000053.1:0-15007 GCF_013276695.1 Streptococcus sp. 4155 | reverse complement strand
TAGACTTCCTGCGAAACAATATATGGTATAATAGTTCTATGGATTATGAAGCAAGTGAACAACTAACTGATGCACGATTTAAGCTCCTGGTTGGTGTTCAGTGCACGACTTTTGAAGAGATGTTAGCTGTATTAAAAAGAGATTATCAAGGTAAACACGCAAAAGGGGGACGAAAACTCAAATTAAGCCTAGAAGACCTTCTTATGGCCACTCTTCAATATGTGCGAGAATACCGCACTTATGAAGAAATTGCGGCTGATCTTGGTATCCACGAAAGCAACTTAACCCATCGGAGTCAATGGGTTGAAGTAACTCTTGTTCAAAGTGGTTTTACGATTTCAAGAACTCCTCTCAGTTCTGAGGACACGGTAATGATTGATGCGACGGAAGTAAAAATCCATCGCCTTAAAAAACAATTAGCGAATGATTCTGGTAAAAAGAAATGCCACGCTATGAAGGCTCAGGCGATTGTCACAAGCCAAGGGAGAATTGTTTCTTTGGAGATCACTGTGAACTATTGTCATGATATGAAGTTGTTCAAAATGAGTCGCAGAAATATCGGACAAGCTGGTAAAATCTTGGCTGACAGTGCTTATCAAGGACTCATGAAGATATATCCTCAAGCACAAACTCCGAGGAAATCAAGTAAACTTAAGCCATTAACTCTTGAAGACAAAGCCTGTAACCATGCACTATCTAAGGAGAGCAGCAAGGTTGAGAATATTTTTGCCACAGTAAAAACGTTTAAAATGTTTTCAACAACCTATCGAAATCATCGTAAACGCTTCGGATTACGAATGAATTCGATTGCTGGCATTATCAATCATGAACTAGGATTCTAGTTTTGCAGGAAGTCTAGTAGTAAAATAAACTAAAAATCTGTTGCATAATAATGATAAAAACGATATAATGAAAGCGTCTTCGATATTGATGATATAAAATCATTAAAAATTAGCAAAAATCGTTTAATTAGTTAGTTTATAATCTATTGGTCTTCTTCAGTCCAGTGTATCTGCTAAGACCGTTCTTAAAAGTTATCGCTATGATTGGAATACCTACTATAGGTATAGTATGAATTACCACAGATATGGATATATTGTCATTCCGGAATGGTCTTCTTATTATAGCTATTCTGAGTATAAAGTTGGCGGAGGCTGGAACTACGATCGTTATGAGGTAGTAAACCATTACAAAGGAGGCTATTGATCCTTAAAGAGTGAGAAAAAGGAGGACTGGATATGTTACAGCTTACTCATGTGACCTTAAAAACGCGACAAGTCATCTTGCAAGATGCGGATTTCACCTTTAATAAAGGCAGGGTTTATGGTGTTCTCGCTATCAATGGCTCTGGAAAGACGACCCTGTTCCGCGCCATTAGCAACTTAATCCCCATAAGTAGTGGAAATATCGCAGTCTCTCCTTCTTTATTTTATTATGAGAGTGTTGAATGGCTGGATGGAAACTTAAGTGGGATGGACTATCTTCGCCTTATAAAAAGCATCTGGAAGTCAGACCTGAACTTGAGGGATGAAATCGCCTACTGGGAAATGTCTGACTATATCAGCCTTCCCATTCGCAAGTATTCCCTAGGCATGAAGCAACGCTTGGTGATTGCCATGTATTTCCTCAGTCAGGCCAAATGCTGGCTTATGGATGAAATTACAAATGGCTTAGATGAGTATTATCGACAGAAGTTTTTTGATAGGCTGGCACAAATCGATAGACAAGAGCAGCTGGTTCTTTTAAGTTCCCACTATAAGGAAGAGTTGGTTGATGTCTGCGATAGAGTAGTAACCATTCATCAGGGGCAGATAGAAGAGGTTTAGTTTATGAAAGATGTTAGTCTATTTTTATTGAAAAAAGTTTTCAAAAGTCGTTTAAACTGGATTATCTTACTTTTATTTGCATCTGTACTCGGTGTTACCTTTTATTTAAATAGTCAGACTGCAAACTCACACAGCTTGGAGAGCGAGTTGGAAACCAGTGTTGTAAAATATGAGAGAATCATCAATGAAAATGAAGTGAAGCTTTCCCAAATGTCTGACACCAGCTCGGAGGAATACCAGAGTGTTAAAAGTAATTTAGACTTGCAAAAAAATTTTTTAACGCAAAAGAAAGAAATTTTGAATTTACTAAAAGAAGGACGATGGAAAGAAGCCTATTATTTGCAGTGGCAAGATGAAGAGAAGAATTATGAAGTTATGTCAAATGAACCGACTGCTAGCTCTGACTTTAAAATGGCGGTTGACCGCCAACGAAAGATTTACCAAGCCCTGTATCCCTTGAACATAAAAGCACATACTTTGGAGTTTCCGACCCACGGGATTGACCAGATTGTCTGGATTTTAGAGGCTATCATCCCAAGCTTGTTTGTGGTTGCTATTATTTTTATGCTAACGCAACTATTTGCAGAAAGATATCAAAATCATCTGGACACAGCTCACTTATATCCTTTTTCAAAAGTGACATTTGCTTTATCCTCTCTTGGAGTTGGAGTGGGCTATGTAACTGTGCTGTTTATCGGAATCTGTGGATTTTCTTTTCTAGCGGGAAGTCTGATAAGTGGTTTTGGACAGTTAGATTATCCCTACCCAATTTATAGCTTAGCGAATCAAGAGGTAACTATTGGAAAGATACAAGATGTGTTATTTCCTGGCTTGTTCTTAGCTTTCTTAGCCTTTATCGTCATTGTGGAAGTCGTGTATTTGATTGCTTACTTTTTCAAGCAAAAAATGCCTGTCCTTTTTCTTTCACTCATTGGGATTGTTGGCTTATTGTTTGGCATCCAAACCATTCAGCCTCTTCAAAGGATTGCACATCTGATTCCCTTTACTTACTTGCGTTCAGTGGAGATTTTATCTGGAAGATTACCTAAGCAGATTGATAATGTCAATCTAAATTGGAGCATGGGGCTAGTTTTACTTCCTTACTTGATTATCCTTTTGTTAGTGGGGATTTTATTTATCGAAAGATGGGGAAATTCACGTAAAAGGGAAGTTTTTAATAGATTCTAGCTTTCCTATAGGTAGGGAAAATAAGTAAAAACTAACATAGAGAGGGAATCAACTTGATTCTCTCTTTTTGATTCGAAAACCAAACCAAAATACAAACACAAACTTTTCAAAAAATAACTTTTTATCTTGACAAGAGCTAGAAAACTTGGTATCATATAAAAGTTGAGAAAAGCAGAAGTGAGAGCTTCTCGCCTTGTGACATTAAGTTGCCTGGCCCTACGGATGAAAAGTTTCGAAGAAACGCTATCATAACGTGCGGGCTTGTATATTTACGAGTCCGCTATTGTTTTTCTCTAATAAAACAAAAGAGGTGAAAACCATAGCAAAGCAAGACTTATTCATCAATGATGAGATTCGTGTACGTGAAGTTCGCTTGATTGGTCTTGAGGGAGAACAGCTAGGCATCAAGCCACTCAGTGAAGCGCAAGCTTTGGCTGATAACGCTAATGTTGACCTAGTATTGATTCAACCCCAAGCCAAACCGCCTGTTGCAAAAATTATGGACTACGGTAAGTTCAAATTTGAGTACCAGAAGAAGCAAAAAGAACAACGTAAAAAACAAAGCGTTGTTACTGTGAAAGAAGTTCGTCTAAGTCCAACAATTGACAAGGGTGACTTTGATACAAAACTTCGTAATGCACGTAAGTTCCTTGAAAAAGGAAATAAAGTTAAGGTATCTATTCGCTTTAAGGGTCGTATGATTACCCATAAAGAGATTGGTGCAAAAGTTTTAGCCGAGTTTGCTGAAGCAACTCAAGATATTGCCATCATCGAACAACGTGCTAAAATGGATGGACGTCAAATGTTCATGCAATTGGCGCCAGCGACTGACAAAAAATAATTGTCAGAAAGTTAAATAAAGGAGAAAAAATCATGCCAAAACAAAAAACACACCGCGCATCAGCTAAACGTTTCAAACGTACAGGTTCTGGTGGACTTAAACGTTTCCGTGCTTACACTTCTCACCGTTTCCACGGAAAAACTAAGAAACAACGTCGTCATCTTCGTAAAGCATCTATGGTGCATTCAGGAGATTACAAACGTATCAAAGCAATGCTTACTCGCTTGAAATAATAGCTTGACTGTAAGTAAATAATTCTAGGAAATATTTGGAGGAAATAAAACATGGCACGTGTTAAAGGTGGCGTTGTATCACGCAAACGTCGTAAACGTATTCTTAAATTAGCAAAAGGTTACTATGGAGCTAAACACATCTTGTTCCGTACTGCAAAAGAACAAGTAATGAACTCTTACTACTATGCATACCGTGATCGTCGTCAGAAAAAACGTGACTTCCGCAAATTGTGGATCACTCGTATCAACGCGGCAGCTCGTATGAACGGACTTTCATACTCACAATTGATGCATGGTTTGAAATTGGCTGAGATCGAAGTTAACCGTAAAATGCTTGCTGACTTGGCTGTTAACGATGCAGTAGCTTTCACAGCTCTTGCAGATGCAGCTAAAGCAAAACTTGGTAAATAACAACTGATGAGACTGGAACAGGATTGTCCAGTCTTTTTAAAAATAAAGGAGAAAGATATGGCTTCAAAAATGCTACACACTTGCTTACGAGTAGAAAATCTTGAAAAATCAATCGCATTTTATCAAGATGCTTTTGGTTTTAAAGAATTGCGTCGCAGAGATTTTCCAGACCATGCCTTCACGATTGTCTATCTAGGTCTTGAGGGTGATGACTATGAGTTGGAGTTGACTTATAACTACGATCACGGTCCGTATGTGGTTGGTGATGGGTTTGCCCATATCGCCCTCAGTACACCTGATCTTGAGGCACTTCATCAAGAGCACAGTGCAAAAGGCTATGAAGTGACTGAGCCAAATGGTCTACCAGGAACTACACCAAACTATTACTTTGTCAAAGACCCTGATGGATACAAGGTCGAAGTCATTCGTGAAAAATAATTTCGTGCAAGTTAAGTAGAATATTCGTTTTCTACTTGACTTTTTTTAGCTGAAAGAGTATACTAATAAAAATTCAACCTTTAAGGGGAGTCCAGAGAGACTCACAAGGTGTCAGATAAAAGAATAGTGCAATTTTCTAGAGGAGACTTTTTGAATGTGCTCTCTTGTGTTGTACGATTTTAACTGAGGCCTTGCACTAGCAAGGTCTTTTCTTTATCTGGTCCCCTTAAAATTTAAGGAGGAAAAGTTATGAATCCCACATGTAAGAAGCGTTTGGGTGTCATTCGGTTGGAAACCATGAAGGTGGTTGCACAAGAGGAAATCGCGCCAGCAATCTTTGAATTAGTCCTAGAAGGAGAAATGGTTGAAGCCATGCGAGCAGGCCAATTTCTTCATCTGCGTGTACCGGACGATGCCCATCTCTTACGTCGTCCTATTTCAATTTCGTCTATTGACAAGGTAAACAAGCAGTGTCATCTCATTTACCGAATTGAGGGAGCTGGGACAGCTATTTTCTCAACCCTAAGTCAGGGAGATACTCTTGATGTGATGGGGCCTCAGGGAAATGGTTTTGACTTGTCTGACCTTGATGAGCAGAGCCAGGTTCTCCTTGTTGGTGGGGGGATTGGTGTTCCGCCCTTGCTTGAGCTTGCTAAGGGATTGCATGCGCGTGGTGTGAAAGTAGTGACTGTCCTTGGCTTTGCTAATAAGGATGCTGTTATTTTGAAAACGGAATTGGCTCAGTATGGTCAGGTCTTTGTAACGACAGATGATGGTTCTTATGGCATCAAGGGAAATGTTTCCGTTGTTATCAATGATTTAGATAGTCAGTTTGATGCTGTTTACTCGTGTGGGGCTCCAGGAATGATGAAGTATATCAATCAAACCTTTGATGATCACCCAAGAGCCTATTTATCTCTGGAATCTCGTATGGCTTGTGGGATGGGAGCTTGCTATGCCTGTGTTCTAAAAGTACCAGAAAGCGAGACGGTCAGCCAACGCGTCTGTGAAGATGGTCCTGTTTTCCGCACAGGAACAGTTGTATTATAAGGAGAAAATTATGACTAGAAATCGATTACAAGTGTCTCTACCTGGTTTGGATTTGAAAAATCCGATTATTCCAGCATCAGGCTGTTTTGGTTTTGGACAAGAGTATGCCAAGTACTATGATTTAGACCTTTTAGGTTCTATTATGATCAAGGCGACAACCCTTGAATCCCGTTTTGGCAATCCAACTCCAAGAGTGGCAGAGACGCCTGCTGGTATGCTCAATGCAATTGGCTTGCAAAATCCTGGTTTAGAGGTTGTTTTGGCTGAAAAGCTACCTTGGCTGGAAAGAGAATATCCAAATCTTCCTATTATTGCCAATGTAGCTGGTTTTTCAAAACAAGAGTATGCAGCTGTTTCTCATGGGATTTCCAAGGCAACTAATGTAAAAGCTATCGAGCTCAATATTTCTTGTCCCAATGTTGACCACTGTAATCATGGACTTTTGATTGGTCAAGATCCAGATTTGGCTTATGATGTGGTGAAAGCAGCTGTGGAAGCCTCAGAAGTGCCAGTTTATGTCAAATTAACCCCGAGTGTGACCGATATCGTTACTGTCGCAAAAGCTGCAGAAGATGCGGGAGCAAGTGGCTTGACCATGATCAATACTCTGGTTGGAATGCGCTTTGACCTCAAAACCAGAAAACCAATCTTGGCCAATGGAACAGGTGGAATGTCAGGTCCAGCAGTCTTTCCAGTAGCCCTCAAACTCATCCGCCAAGTAGCCCAAACAACAGACCTGCCTATCATTGGAATGGGGGGAGTGGATTCGGCTGAAGCTGCCCTAGAAATGTATCTGGCTGGGGCATCTGCTATCGGAGTTGGAACAGCTAACTTTACCAATCCTTATGCCTGCCCTGACATCATCGAAAATTTACCAAAAGTCATGGATAAATACGGTATTAGCAGTCTGGAAGAACTCCGTCAGGAAGTAAAAGAGTCTCTGAGGTAACCTGCAATCAATCTGTTCTTGATTTTTTATTAGTTTGTAATATGAATTTAGGAGAATTTTGGTACAATAAAATAAATAAGAACAGAGGAAGAAGGTTAATGAAGAAAGTAAGATTTATTTTTTTAGCTCTGCTATTTTTCTTAGCTAGTCCAGAGGGTGCAATGGCTAGTGATGGTACTTGGCAAGGAAAACAGTATCTGAAAGAAGATGGCAGTCAAGCAGCGAATGAGTGGGTTTTTGATACTCATTATCAATCTTGGTTCTATATAAAAGCAGATGCCAACTATGCTGAAAATGAATGGCTAAAGCAAGGTGACGACTATTTTTACCTCAAATCTGGTGGCTATATGGCCAAATCAGAATGGGTAGAAGACAAGGGAGCCTTTTATTATCTTGACCAAGATGGAAAGATGAAAAGAAATGCTTGGGTAGGAACTTCCTATGTTGGTGCAACAGGTGCCAAAGTAATAGAAGACTGGGTCTATGATTCTCAATACGATGCTTGGTTTTATATCAAAGCAGATGGACAGCACGCAGAGAAAGAATGGCTCCAAATTAAAGGGAAGGACTATTATTTTAAATCTGGTGGTTATTTACTGACAAGTCAGTGGATTGACCAGGCTTATGTGAATGCCACTGGTGCCAAAGTACAGCAAGGTTGGCTTTTTGACAGACAATACCAATCTTGGTTTTACATCAAAGAAAATGGAAACCATGCTGATAAAGAATGGATTTTCGAGAATGGTCACTATTATTATCTAAAATCCGGTGGCTACATGGCAGTCAATGAATGGATTTGGGATAAGGAATCTTGGTTTTATCTCAAATCTGATGGGAAAATAGCTGAAAAAGAATGGGTCTACGATTCTCATAGTCAAGCTTGGTACTACTTCAAATCCGGTGGCTACATGGCGAAAAATGAGACAGTAGATGGTTATCAGCTTGGAAGCGATGGTAAATGGCGTGGAGAAAAAGCTACAAATGAAAATGCTGCTTATTATCAAGTAGTACCAGTCACAGCAAATATCTATAATGCAGATGGTGAAAAGCTCTCCTATATATCGCAAGCTAGTGTTGTTTGGCTAGATAAGGATAGAAAAAGTGATGACAAGCGCCTGGCTATTACTATTTCTGGTTTGTCAGGCTATATGAAAACAGAAGATTTACAAGCGCTAGATGCCAGTAAGGACTTTATCCCTTATTATGAGAGTGATGGCCACCGTTTTTATCACTATGTGGCTCAGAATGCTAGTATCCCAGTAGCTTCTCATCTTTCTGATATGGAAGTAGGCAAGAAATATTATTCGGCAGATGGCCTGCATTTTGATGGTTTTAAGCTTGAGAATCCCTTCCTTTTCAAAGATTTAACAGAGGCTACCAACTACAGTGCTGAAGAATTGGATAAGGTATTTAGTTTGCTAAACATTAACAATAGCCTTTTGGAGAACAAGGGCGCTACTTTTAAGGAAGCCGAAGAACATTACCATATCAATGCCCTTTATCTCCTTGCCCATAGTGCCCTAGAAAGTGACTGGGGAAGAAGTAAAATTGCCAAAGATAAGAATAATTTCTTTGGCATTACAGCCTATGATACGACCCCTTACCTTTCTGCTAAGACATTTGATGATGTGGATAAGGGAATTTTAGGTGCAAGCAAGTGGATTAAGGAAAATTATATCGATAGGGGAAGAACTTTCCTTGGAAACAAGGCGTCTGGTATGAATGTAGAATATGCCTCAGACCCTTATTGGGGTGAAAAAATTGCTAGTGTGATGATGAAAATCAATGAGAAACTAGGTGGCAAAGATTAGTCCTATAATTGGATATGATTTGAGTGAATAGTATGTTAAAAATCCTGATTTTAAGTAAAATCAGGATTTTTTCATGGATGCGATTTTTTCTGGGTCTGGTGTGACACGGAGGGTCTTTTGTCCTGTGTAGGTGACAAAGCCGGGTTTTCCACCAGTTGGTTTGTTGAGTTTCTTGATTTCAATCATATCTACCTGCACCAGATTTGACAGGCGACCTTGAGAGAAGTAGGCAGCTAGTTCTGCTGCTTCTGTCTTGACTTCATCAGATGGGTCAAGATTGCCTGAGATGACAACGTGGCTTCCAGGAATGTCCTTGGCATGGAACCAAAGTTCCTCTTTGCGGGCCATTTTAAAGGTTAGCTCCTCGTTTTGTAGGTTGTTTCGGCCGACATAGATGATAGTTTTGCCATCGCTTGCTAGATATTGTTCTGGTTTTTTGCGTTTCTGGATTTTCTCCCGCTGTCTTCTGCGGATAAAGCCAGTTTGAATCAATTCTTCACGGATTTCAGCGATTTCTTCCAGCCCAGCTTGGTTGAGGACGGTTTCTACACTTTCCAGATAGAGAATAGTGGCCTTGGTTTCCTCAATCAGATCAGTCAAGTATTTGACAGCTTCTTTGAGTTTCTGATACCGTTTAAAATAGCGTTGGGCATTTTGGTTGGGAGTCAAGGCCTTATCAAGCGCAATCGTGATAGGTTGGTTGGTGTAGTAGTTGTCTAGGATAACCTGGTCTTGGTCGTTAGGCACTTGGTGGAGGAAGGTTGTCAGCAATTCTCCTTTTTGACGAAATTCTTCAGCGTTGTCTGTCGCCAGTAACTCTTTTTCCTGCTTTTTCAGCTTATGTCGGTTTTTCTGAAGTTCATTTTCAACACGACGAATGAGTTCACTGGCTTGCTGTTTGACGCGGTCGCGTTCTGCCTTGTCCTTATAGTAGGTGTCCAGCAAATCAGAAAGACTGGTAAAAGGCTCTCCTACTTGATTTTTAAAAGGAACTGGACTGAAGGATGTCTCAGTCAAGCATGGCTGGGTTTCTTGATGGAAAAAGGTACGGAAAGTAGACAGTTTATCACTAACCAGAATCCTTTCCAATTCATTTGCCGTATCGCGTCCCAGACCTTGAAAGAGGCTTTGAAGATTTTTAGCTGTCGTTTCCTGTGTTTGCAGGATTTCAAAGAGTTTCTCGTCCTTGATTGTAAAAGGATTGAGAGATTCCGTACTTGGCGGAGCGATGTAGGTCGACCCAGGAAGCAAGGTACGGTAGCTATTTTGTGAAAAGCCAACATGTTTGATGACTTCGAGGATTTTGTGGCTACTTTTATCAACCAGTAGAATATTGCTGTGTTTCCCCATGATTTCGATAATTAAGGTAGCCTGAATATGGTCCCCAATCTCGTTTTTATTGGAAACTGTCATTTCCACAATACGGTCATTTTCCACCTGCTCAATCGACTCAATCAGGGCACCCTGTAAATATTTTCTCAACACCATGATAAAGGTGGAAGGTTGAGCTGGATTTTCAAAAGTCGTTTGGGTCAGCTGAATGCGTCCAAAAACTGGATGGGCAGAAAGGAGCAGGCGATAGCTTTGGCGATTGCTGCGGATTTGCAAGACTAATTCTTGTTCAAAAGGCTGATTGATTTTCTGGATGCGACCATTCACTAATTCGCTTCGCAATTCCTCAACTATGTGGTGTAAAAAAAATCCATCAAATGACATCGTTCTCTCCTTGTGATTGTATTCCATAGTATTATATCAAAAAGGTAGAATAAAATCATGGAAATGTGGTATAATAAAGCCAAGTAAAGAGAAACGAGAAGCACATGTATATTGAAATGGTAGATGAAACTGGTCAAGTTTCAAAAGAAATGTTGCAACAAACCCAAGAAATTTTGGAATTTGCAGCCCAAAAATTAGGAAAAGAAGACAAGGAGATGGCAGTCACTTTTGTGACCAATGAGCGTAGTCATGAACTTAATCTGGAGTACCGTGACACCGACCGTCCGACAGATGTCATCAGCCTTGAGTATAAACCAGAATTGGAAATTGCCTTTGACGAAGAGGATTTGCTTGAAAATCCAGAATTGACAGAGATGATGTCTGAGTTTGATGCCTATATTGGGGAATTGTTCATCTCTATCGATAAGGCTCATGAGCAGGCCGAGGAATACGGCCACAGCTTTGAGCGTGAGATGGGCTTCTTGGCAGTGCACGGCTTTTTACATATCAACGGCTATGATCACTACACTCCGGAAGAAGAAGCGGAGATGTTCGGTTTACAAGAAGAAATTTTGACAGCCTATGGACTCACAAGACAATAAACGAAAATGGAAAAATCGTGACCTGATATCCAGTTTAGAATTTGCTTTGACAGGTATTTTTACTGCTATCAAGGAAGAACGCAATATGCGAAAACACGCAGTGACGGCTCTAGTGGTCATCCTTGCAGGTTTTGTTTTTCAGGTGTCACGAATCGAATGGCTCTTTCTCCTATTGAGCATTTTCTTGGTAGTAGCCTTTGAGATTATCAACTCTGCTATTGAAAATGTGGTGGATTTGGCCAGTCACTATCACTTTTCCATGCTGGCTAAAAATGCCAAGGATATGGCGGCTGGCGCGGTATTAGTGGTTTCTCTTTTCGCAGCCTTAACAGGCGCATTAATTTTTCTCCCACGAATCTGGGATTTATTATTTTAAACAGTAAGAGGAAATTATGACTTTTAAATCAGGTTTTGTAGCCATTTTAGGACGTCCCAATGTTGGGAAGTCAACTTTTTTAAATCATGTCATGGGGCAAAAGATTGCCATCATGAGTGACAAGGCGCAGACAACGCGCAACAAAATTATGGGAATTTACACGACTGATAAAGAGCAAATCGTCTTTATCGATACGCCAGGAATTCACAAGCCTAAAACAGCTCTCGGAGATTTCATGGTTGAGTCTGCCTACAGTACCCTTCGCGAAGTGGATACCGTCCTTTTCATGGTGCCTGCTGATGAAGCGCGTGGTAAGGGAGACGACATGATTATCGAGCGTCTCAAGGCTGCTAAGGTTCCTGTGATTTTGGTGGTGAATAAAATCGATAAGGTTCACCCAGACCAGCTTTTATCTCAGATCGATGATTTCCGTAACCAAATGGACTTTAAGGAAATCGTTCCAATCTCAGCTCTTCAAGGAAATAACGTCTCTCGTCTAGTGGATATTTTGAGTGAAAATCTGGATGAAGGATTCCAATATTTCCCAGCTGACCAAATCACAGACCATCCAGAGCGTTTCTTGGTTTCAGAGATGGTTCGTGAGAAAGTCTTGCACCTAACTCGGGAAGAGATTCCGCATTCTGTCGCAGTAGTAGTGGATTCTATGAAACGAGACGAAGAGACAGACAAGGTTCATATCCGTGCAACCATCATGGTCGAGCGTGATAGCCAAAAAGGGATTATCATCGGTAAAGGTGGCGCTATGCTTAAGAAAATCGGTAGCATGGCCCGTCGTGATATCGAACTCATGCTAGGAGACAAGGTCTTCCTAGAAACCTGGGTCAAGGTCAAGAAAAACTGGCGCGATAAAAAGCTGGATTTAGCTGACTTTGGCTATAATGAAAAAGAATACTAAGTAGAGGTGGGCTCATGCCTGCTTCTTGTTTTTACAGAAGGAGGACGTATGCCTGAATTACCTGAGGTTGAAACCGTTCGTCGTGGCTTGGAAAAATTGATTTTGGGTAAGAAGATTTCGAGTATAGAAATTCGTTATCCCAAGATGATTAAGACGGATTTGGACGAGTTTCAAAGGGAAGTGCCTGGTCAGATTGTTGAGTCAATGGGACGTCGTGGTAAATATTTACTTTTCTGCCTGACAGAAAAGGTTTTGATTTCCCATCTGCGGATGGAGGGCAAGTATTTTTACTATCCAGACCAAGGACCTGAACGCAAGCATGCCCATGTTTTCTTTCAGTTTGAAGATGGTGGCACGCTTGTTTATGAGGATGTTCGCAAGTTTGGAACCATGGAACTCTTGGTGCCTGACCTTTTAGACGCCTACTTTATTTCTAAAAAATTAGGTCCTGAACCAAGCGAACAAGACTTTGATTTACAGGTCTTTCAATCTGCCCTTGCCAAGTCCAAAAAGCCTATCAAATCCCATCTCCTAGACCAGACCTTGGTAGCTGGACTTGGCAATATCTATGTGGATGAGGTTCTCTGGCGAGCTCAGGTTCATCCAGCTAGACCTTCCCAGACTTTGACAGCAGAAGAAGCGACTGCCATTCATGACCAGACCATTGCTGTTTTGGGCCAGGCTGTTGAAAAAGGTGGCTCCACCATTCGGACTTATACCAATGCCTTTGGGGAAGATGGAAGCATGCAGGACTTTCATCAGGTCTATGATAAGACTGGTCAAGAATGTGTACGCTGTGGTACCATCATTGAGAAAATTCAACTAGGCGGACGTGGAACCCACTTTTGTCCAAACTGTCAAAGGAGGGACTGATGGGAAAAATCATCGGAATCACTGGGGGAATTGCCTCAGGTAAGTCAACTGTGACAAATTTTCTAAGACAGCAAGGCTTTCAAGCAGTGGATGCCGACGCAGTCGTCCACCAACTACAGAAACCTGGTGGTCGTCTGTTTGAGGCTCTAGTACAGCACTTTGGGCAAGAAATCATTCTTGAAAACGGAGAACTCAATCGCCCTCTCCTAGCTAGTCTCATCTTTTCAAATCCTGAAGAGCAAAAATGGTCTAATCAAATTCAAGGGGAGATTATCCGTGAGGAACTAGCTACGTTGAGAGAACAGTTGGCTCAGACAGAAGAGATTTTCTTCATGGATATTCCCCTACTTTTTGAGCAGGACTACAGCGATTGGTTTGCTGAGACTTGGTTGGTCTATGTGGACCGAGATGCCCAAGTAGAACGCTTAATGAAAAGGGACCAGTTGTCCAAAGATGAAGCTGAGTCTCGTCTGGCAGCCCAGTGGCCTTTAGAAAAAAAGAAAGATTTGGCCAGCCAGGTTCTTGATAATAATGGCAATCAGAACCAGCTTCTTAATCAAGTGCATATCCTTCTTGAGGGAGGTAGGCAAGATGACAGAGATTAACTGGAAGGATAATCTGCGTATTGCCTGGTTTGGTAATTTTCTGACAGGAGCCAGTATTTCTTTGGTTGTACCTTTTATGCCCATCTTCGTGGAAAATCTAGGTGTAGGGAGTCAGCAAGTCGCTTTTTATGCAGGCTTAGCAATTTCTGTCTCTGCTATTTCCGCGGCGCTCTTTTCTCCTATTTGGGGTATTCTTGCTGACAAATACGGCCGAAAACCCATGATGATTCGGGCAGGTCTTGCTATGACTATCACTATGGGAGGCTTGGCCTTTGTCCCAAATATCTATTGGTTAATCTTTCTTCGTTTACTAAACGGTGTATTTGCAGGTTTTGTTCCTAATGCAACGGCACTGATAGCCAGTCAGGTTCCCAAGGAGAAATCAGGCTCTGCCTTAGGTACTTTGTCTACAGGCGTAGTTGCATGCACTCTAACTGGTCCCTTTATTGGTGGCTTTATCGCAGAATTATTTGGCATTCGTACAGTTTTCTTACTGGTTGGTAGTTTTCTATTTTTAGCTGCTATTTTGACTATTTGCTTTATCAAGGAAGATTTTCAACCAGTAGCCAAGGAAAAGGCTATTCCAACAAAGGAATTATTTACCTCGGTTAAATATCCCTATCTTTTGCTCAATCTCTTTTTAACCAGTTTTGTCATCCAATTTTCAGCTCAATCGATTGGCCCTATTTTGGCTCTTTATGTACGCGACTTAGGGCAGACAGAGAATCTTCTTTTTGTCTCTGGTTTGATTGTGTCCAGTATGGGCTTTTCCAGTATGATGAGTGCAGGAGTCATGGGCAAGCTAGGTGACAAGGTGGGCAATCATCGTCTCTTGGTTGTCGCCCAGTTTTATTCAGTCATCATCTATCTCCTCTGTGCCAATGCCTCTAGCCCCCTTCAACTAGGACTCTATCGTTTCCTCTTTGGATTGGGAACCGGTGCCTTGATTCCCGGGGTTAATGCCCTACTCAGCAAAATGACTCCCAAAGCCGGCATTTCGAGAGTCTTTGCCTTCAATCAGGTATTCTTTTATCTGGGAGGTGTTGTTGGGCCTATGGCAGGTTCTGCAGTAGCAGGTCAATTTGGCTATCATGCAGTCTTTTATGCGACAAGCCTTTAGTTGTCTCTTTAACCTGCTTCAATTTCGAACATTATTAGACTTCCTGCGAAAC
>NZ_VMLM01000052.1:22785-89346 GCF_013276695.1 Streptococcus sp. 4155 | reverse complement strand
AGCCGCTAACAGCTGAAGAGAAAGCCTGTAACCATGCGCTATCTAAGGAGAGAATCAAGGTTGAGAATATTTTTGACAGAGTATAGTAGATTGAAACTAGAATAGTACACCTCTACTTCTAAAACATTGTTAGAAATCGATTTGACTGTCTTGATCGATTTGTCCTGTTCTTATTTCATTTCACTATAAAAACGTTTAAAATATTTTCAACAACCTATCGAAATCATCGTAAACGCTTCGGATTACGAATGAATTTGATTGCTGGTATTATCAATCATGAACTAGGATTCTAGTTTTGCAGGAAGTCTAATAAAAGTAAAGGAAATCTAGTGCGAGTAAAAATTAATCTCAAATGCTCCTCTTGTGGCAGTATCAATTACCTAACCAGTAAAAATTCAAAAACCCATCCAGACAAGATTGAGGTTTTAAAGTATTGTCCCAAGGAAAGAAAAGTAACCCTACATCTTGAATCTAAGTAGATTTTATGGTAAAATAATAGGGATTGTAAGGAGTTTGATATGTATAACCTATTATTAACCATTTTATTAGTATTATCTGTTGTGATTGTGATTGCGATTTTCATGCAACCAACTAAAAACCAATCCAGCAATGTATTTGATGCCAGCTCAGGTGATTTGTTTGAACGCAGTAAAGCACGCGGTTTCGAAGCTGTGATGCAGCGTTTGACAGGGATTTTAGTCTTTTTCTGGCTAGCCATTGCCTTAGCATTGACGGTATTATCAAGTAGATAAGAAAATAATGGGCAGGACTAGGTCTTTGCCTCTTTTTGTTTTTATATTCTTCAAAAATCTCTTCAAACCACGTCAGCTTTCATCTGCAATCTCAAAACAGTATTTTGAGCTGACTTCGTCAGTTCTATTCACAACCTCAAAACGGTGTTTTGAGCAACCTGCGGCTAGCTTTTTAGTTTGCTCTTTGATTTTTATTGAGTATGAAAGGATGTTTGAGAAGGTTTTACAGTAAAAGAAAATTAAAAAATCTAGAAAGAAAATATGAAAGATAGAATAAAAGAATATTTACAAGATAAGGGAAAGGTGACTGTTAATGATTTGGCTCAGGCTTTGGGAAAAGATAGTTCCAAGGATTTTCGTGAGTTGATTAAAACCTTGTCCCTAATGGAAAGAAAGCATCAGATACGCTTTGAAGAAGATGGTAGTCTGACATTAGAAATTAAGAAAAAACATGAGATTACCCTCAAGGGGATTTTTCATGCCCATAAAAATGGCTTTGGCTTTGTTAGTCTGGAAGGCGAGGAGGACGACCTTTTTGTAGGAAAAAACGATGTCAACTATGCTATTGATGGTGATACCGTTGAGGTAGTGATTAAGAAAGTCGCTGACCGCAATAAGGGAACAGCAGCAGAAGCAAAAATTATTGATATCTTAGAACACAGTTTGACAACTGTTGTAGGTCAAATCGTTCTGGATCAGGAAAAACCTAAGTATGCAGGCTATATCCGTTCGAAAAATCAGAAAATCAGCCAACCCATCTATGTTAAGAAACCAGCCCTTAAACTGGAGGGAACAGAAGTTCTCAAGGTCTTTATCGATAAATACCCAAGCAAGAAACATGATTTCTTTGTCGCGAGTGTTCTCGATGTGGTGGGACACTCAACAGATGTCGGAATTGATGTTCTTGAGGTCTTGGAATCAATGGACATTGTATCCGAGTTTCCAGAAGCTGTTGTCAAGGAAGCAGAAAGTGTGCCTGATGCTCCGTCTAAAAAGGATACGGAAGGTCGTCTGGATCTAAGAGATGAGATTATCTTTACCATCGATGGTGCTGACGCCAAGGACTTGGACGATGCGGTGCATATCAAGGCCTTGAAAAATGGAAATCTGGAGCTTGGTGTTCACATCGCAGATGTTTCCTACTATGTGACCGAGGGGTCTGCCCTTGATAAGGAAGCTCTTAACCGCGCAACTTCTGTCTATGTGACTGACCGTGTGGTTCCAATGCTTCCAGAACGACTATCTAATGGAATTTGCTCCCTCAATCCCCAAGTTGACCGTCTGACCCAGTCTGCCATTATGGAGATTGATAAACATGGTCGTGTGGTCAACTATACCATTACACAAACAGTTATCAAGACCAGTTTTCGTATGACCTATAGCGATGTCAATGATATCCTAGCAAGCGACGAGGAAAAGAGACAAGAGTATCAGAAAATTGTTCCTAGTATCGAACTTATGGCCAAACTTCACGAAAGGCTAGAAAACATGCGTATGAAACGTGGAGCCCTCAATTTCGATACCAATGAAGCCAAGATTTTAGTGGATAAACAAGGTAAGCCTGTTGATATCGTTCTTCGTCAGCGTGGTGTTGCCGAGCGGATGATTGAGTCTTTTATGTTGATGGCCAATGAAACAGTTGCCGAGCATTTCAGCAAGCTGGACCTACCTTTTATCTATCGAATTCACGAGGAGCCTAAGGCTGAAAAGGTTCAGAAGTTTATTGATTATGCTTCGAGTTTCGGTATTCGAATCTATGGGACTGCTAGTGAAATGAGTCAAGAGGCACTTCAAGATATTATGCGAGCAGTTGAGGGGGAACCTTATGCAGATGTATTGTCCATGATGCTTCTTCGCTCCATGCAGCAGGCTCGTTATTCGGAGTATAATCACGGGCATTATGGACTTGCGGCTGACTATTATACTCACTTTACTAGTCCGATTCGTCGTTATCCAGACCTTCTTGTTCACCGTATGATTCGTGATTACGGCCGTTCTAAGGAAATAGCAGAGCATTTTGAGCAAGTGATTCCAGAGATTGCGACCCAGTCTTCCAACCGTGAACGTCGTGCCATTGAGGCTGAGCGTGAAGTCGAAGCCATGAAAAAGGCTGAGTATATGGAAGAATACGTGGGCGAAGAGTACGATGCGGTTGTGTCCAGCATTGTCAAGTTTGGTCTCTTTGTTGAATTGCCAAACACAGTTGAAGGCTTGATTCACATCACAAATCTACCTGAATTTTATCATTTCAATGAGCGTGATTTGACTCTTCGTGGGGAGAAATCAGGAACAACTTTCCGTGTAGGTCAGCAAATCCGTATCCGAGTTGAAAGAGCCGACAAGATGACGGGTGAAATTGACTTCTCTTACATCCCAAGTGAGTTTGATGTGATTGAAAAAGGCTTAAAACAGTCTAATCGTAGTGACAGAGGGCGTGGTTCAAATCGTCGTTCAGATAAGAAGGAAGATAAGAGAAAATCAGGACGCTCAAATGATAAGCGCAAGCATTCACAAAAAGACAAGAAGAAAAAAGGAAAGAAACCTTTTTACAAGGAAGTAGCTAAGAAAGGAGCCAAGCATGGCAAAGGGCGAGGGAAAGGTCGTCGCACAAAATAAAAAGGCGCGCCACGACTATACAATCATAGATACGCTAGAGGCAGGGATGGTTCTGACTGGAACTGAAATCAAGAGTGTACGAGCTGCTCGAATCAATCTCAAGGATGGCTTTGCCCAAGTAAAAAATGGAGAGGTCTGGTTGAGCAATGTCCATATCGCTCCTTACGAAGAGGGCAATATCTGGAACCAAGAACCAGAACGTCGTCGTAAACTCCTGCTCCATAAAAAGCAAATCCAAAAGTTGGAACAAGAGACTAAAGGGACAGGAATGACCCTGGTTCCTCTTAAAGTCTATATCAAAGACGGTTATGCCAAGCTTCTTTTAGGTTTAGCTAAAGGGAAGCATGACTACGATAAGAGAGAGTCTATCAAACGTCGTGAGCAAAACCGCGACATCGCGCGCGTGATGAAAGCTGTTAATCAGCGATAAAAAGAGGAATTGAAAATGGAAAAATTAGTTGCCTATAAACGCATGCCTTTGTAGACTAAAGAAACCATGCCTGAAGCTGTTCAGCAAAAGCACAATACAAAAGTTGGGACTTGGGGAAAATTACTGTCTTGAAGGGAGCTCTCAAGTTTATTGAATTGACAGAAGAAGGGGAAGTTCTAGCTGAACACCTCTTTGAAGCAGGGGCAGATAATCCCATGGCACAACCACAAGTCTGGCACCGAGTGGAAGCTGCCACAGATGATGTGGAATGGTACTTGGAATTTTATTGTAAACCTGAGGATTATTTCCCTAAGAAATACAATACCAATCCTTTTCATTCAGAGGTTCTAGAGGCCATGCAGACAGTAAAACCAGGGAAAGCTTTGGATTTGGGTTGTGGTCAGGGGCGCAATTCTCTTTTTCTAGCCCAGCAAGGTTTTGATGTGACGGCTGTAGATCAAAATGACCTGACCCTTGAAATCTTGCAAAGTATTGTGGAGCAAGAAGATCTGGACATGACTGTTGGTCTTTACGATATCAATTCAGCTAGCATTGGGCAAGAATATGATTTTATCGTATCAACTGTTGTTCTCATGTTTCTACAAGCAGACTGCATTCCAGCTATTATTCAAAATATGCAGGATAAAACCAGTGTTGGTGGCTATAATCTTATCGTTTGTGCTATGGACACGGAGGATTATCCTTGCTCAGTGAACTTCCCATTCACCTTTAAAGAAGGGGAATTGGCAGACTATTACAAGGATTGGGAATTGGTTAAGTACAATGAAAATCCAGGCCATTTGCACCGTCGCGATGAAAATGGCAATCGTATTCAACTACGCTTTGCGACCATGCTAGCCAAGAAAATCAAATAAAAATGAATGAAGATTAGGAATTTTCCTGATCTTTTTTCTTTTTTACGAATAATATAGAAAAGGAGGGAAATCATGTTTGTTGCGAGAGATGCTAGGGGAAAATTGGTAAATGTGTTAGAGGATAAGCTTGAGAAGCAAGCATACACCTGCCCAGCTTGTGGAGGTCAGCTTCGTTTGCGTCAAGGACCAAGTGTACGGACCCATTTTGCCCATAAATCCTTAAAAGACTGTGATTATTCCTCTGAAAATGAAAGTTCAGAACATCTGGCCAATAAGGAATCACTTTATCACTGGTTGAAAAAAGATTCAGAGGTTCAATTAGAATACCTGCTTCCAGAACTTAAACAGATTGCGGATGTGTTTGTAAATGGCAATCTAGCTTTAGAGGTTCAATGTAGTTCCTTGCCACAAAAAGTTCTTAAAGAGCGCAGTGAGGGTTATCGTAGCCAGGGTTACCAAGTACTGTGGCTACTGGGAGAAAAACTTTGGCTCAAGGAGCGTTTGACTCGTCTGCAACAAGGTTTTCTCTATTTTAGTCAAAACATGGGCTTTTATGTTTGGGAAGTAGACAAGGGAAAGCAGATTTTAAGGCTTAAATATCTCATACACCAGGATCTTCGAGGTAAACTCCATTATCAAATCAAGGAATTTCCCTGTGGTCAAGGTAGTCTACTGGAGATATTACGTTTTCCCTATAAGAAACAAAAAATATCTCATTTTACAGTTTCTGAGGATAAGGACATCTGTTGTTATATCCGGCAACAACTGTACTATCAAAATCCCATTTGGATGAAAGAACAAGCAGAAGCCTATCAAAAGGGAGAAAATGTCCTGACTTATGGGCTGAAAGAATGGTATCCACAAATTCGACCACTAGTAGGTGATTTTTGCCAAATTGAGAAGGATTTGACCAGCTATTATCAGTATTTTCAAATCTATTACCAAGAAAATCCTCAAAATGATTGGCAAAAGCTTTATCCACCAGCCTTTTATCAGCAATATTTCTTGAAAAATATGGTAGAATAGAAAGGATGGAGGAATCTAATGGTATTACAAAGAAACGAAATAAATGAAAAAGATACATGGGATCTATCAACGATCTACCCAACTGACCAGGCTTGGGAAGAAGCCTTAAAAGATTTAACAGAACAGCTGGAGACAGTAGCCCAGTATGAAGGCCATCTCTTGGATAGTGCGGATAGCCTACTCGAAATTACTGAATTTTCTCTTGAAATGGAACGCCAGATGGAGAAGCTTTACGTTTATGCTCATATGAAGAATGATCAGGATACACGTGAAGCTAAGTATCAAGAGTACTATGCCAAAGCAATGACACTCTATAGTCAGCTAGACCAAGCCTTTTCATTCTATGATCCTGAATTTATGGAAATTAGTGAAAAGCAGTATGCTGACTTTTTAGAGTCTCAACCAAAATTGCAGGTTTATCAACACTATTTTGACAAGCTTTTGCAAGGAAAGGATCATGTTCTTTCACAACGCGAAGAAGAATTATTAGCTGGAGCTGGAGAAATCTTTGGTTCAGCAAGCGAAACCTTCGCTATTTTGGACAATGCGGATATTGTGTTCCCTTATGTCCTCGACGATGATGGTAAGGAAGTTCAGCTATCTCATGGGACCTACACACGTTTGATGGAGTCTAAAAATCGTGAGATTCGCCGTGGGGCCTATCAAGCCCTTTATGCGACTTACGAACAATTCCAACACACCTATGCTAAAACCTTGCAAACCAATGTTAAGGTGCAAAACTATCGTGCTAAAGTTCGCAACTACAAGAGCGCTCGTCATGCAGCCCTAGCGGCTAATTTTGTTCCAGAAAATGTTTATGACAATTTGGTAGCAGCAGTTCGCAAGCATTTGCCACTCTTGCATCGTTACCTTGAACTTCGTTCAAAAATCTTGGGAATTTCAGATCTCAAGATGTACGATGTCTACACACCACTTTCATCTGTTGAATATAGTTTTACCTACCAAGAAGCCTTGAGAAAAGCAGAAGATGCCTTGGCAGTCTTGGGTGAGGATTACTTGAGCCGTGTTAAACGTGCCTTCAGCGAGCGTTGGATTGATGTTTACGAAAACCAAGGAAAGCGTTCAGGTGCCTATTCTGGTGGTTCTTACGATACCAATGCCTTTATGCTTCTTAACTGGCAGGACAATCTGGACAATCTCTTTACTCTTGTTCATGAAACAGGTCACAGTATGCATTCAAGCTATACTCGTGAAACGCAACCTTATGTTTACGGAGATTATTCGATCTTCTTGGCTGAGATTGCCTCAACGACCAATGAAAATATCTTGACGGAGAAATTATTGGAAGAAGTGGAAGACGATGCAACGCGCTTTGCTATTCTCAATAACTTCCTAGACGGTTTCCGTGGGACAGTTTTCCGCCAAACTCAATTTGCTGAGTTTGAACACGCGATTCACCAAGCGGATCAAAATGGTGAAGTCTTGACAAGCGATTTCTTAAATAAACTCTATGCTGACTTGAACCAAGAGTATTATGGTTTGAGTAAGGAAGACAATCCGGAAATCCAATACGAGTGGGCTCGGATTCCACACTTCTACTATAACTACTATGTATACCAATATTCAACAGGCTTTGCGGCGGCCTCAGCCTTGGCTGAAAAAATTGTCCATGGTAGTCAAGAAGACCGTGACCGCTATATCGACTACCTCAAGGCAGGTAAATCTGACTATCCACTTAATGTCATGAGAAAAGCTGGCGTTGATATGGAGAAGGAAGACTATCTCAACGATGCCTTTGCAGTCTTTGAACGTCGTTTGAATGAGTTTGAAGCCCTTGTTGAAAAATTGGGATTGGCGTAAGATGGTTGAATCGTATAGTAAAAATGCCAACCATAACATGCGTCGCCCTGTCGTCAAGGAAGAAATTGTAGACTTGATGCGTCAGCGTCAAAAGCAAGTCACAGGTTCCTTGAAAGAATTGGAAGACTTTGCCCGCAAGGAAAATATTCCCATTATTCCCCATGAAACGGTTGTTTATTTCAGGTTTCTCATGGAAACCATGCAACCTAAAAACATTCTGGAAATTGGGACGGCTATCGGTTTTTCAGCTCTCTTGATGGCAGAGCATGCGCCAAATGCTAAGATTACAACCATTGACCGTAATCCAGAAATGATTGGTTTTGCCAAGGAAAATTTTGCCCAGTTTGACAGTCGCAAGCAAATCACTCTCCTAGAGGGAGATGCGGTAGACGTCTTATCTACACTGACAGAGTCTTATGATTTCGTCTTTATGGATTCTGCCAAGTCTAAATACATCGTCTTTCTGCCAGAAATCCTCAAACATTTGGAAGTTGGAGGTGTGGTTGTCTTGGATGATATTTTTCAAGGTGGTGATGTTGCCAAGGACATTATGGAAGTTCGTCGTGGCCAGCGAACCATTTATCGAGGACTTCAAAGACTATTTGATGCAACCTTAGACAATCCAGGACTCACCGCAACATTAGTACCTCTGGGGGACGGCATTCTCATGCTTCGTAAAAATGTAGCAGATGTTCAATTGCCTGACAGCGAATGATTTTCAGAAAAATTTAAGAAAATATAGTAAAATAGATAGAGTAACACTTATCTCAAAGGAGTAGACATGAAGAAAAAACTATTGGCAGGTGCCATTACACTATTATCAGTAGCAACTTTAGCAGCTTGTTCGAAAGGTTCAGAAGGGGCAGACCTTATCAGCATGAAAGGGGATGTCATCACAGAACATCAATTTTATGAGCAAGTGAAAAGCAACCCTTCAGCCCAACAAGTCTTGTTAAATATGACCATCCAAAAAGTTTTTGAAAAACAATATGGCTCAGAGCTTGATGATAAAGAGGTTGATGATACTATTGCCGAAGAAGAAAAACAATATGGCGAAAACTACCAACGTGTCTTGTCACAAGCAGGTATGACCCTTGAAACACGTAAAGCTCAAATTCGTACAAGTAAATTGGTTGAGTTGGCAGTTAAGAAGGCAGCAGAAGCTGAATTGACAGATGATGCCTATAAGAAGGCTTTTGACGAATACACTCCAGATGTAACGGCTCAAATCATCCGTTTGGACAATGAAGATAAGGCCAAAGAAGTTCTCGAAAAATCAAAGGCAGAAGGTGCTGATTTTGCTCAATTAGCCAAAGATAATTCAACTGATGAGAAAACTAAAGCAAATGGTGGAGAAATTACCTTTGATTCTGCTTCAACGGAAGTACCTGAGCAAGTCAAGAAAGCCGCTTTCGCTTTAGATGTAAATGGCATTTCTGATGTGATTACAGCAACTGGCACACAAGCCTACAGTAGCCAATATTACATTGTAAAACTCATTAAGAAAACAGAAAAATCATCTAATATTGATGACTACAAAGAAAAATTAAAAACTGTTATCTTGACTCAAAAACAAAATGATTCAACATTTGTTCAAAGCATTATCGGAAAAGAATTGCAAGCAGCCAATATCAAGGTTAAGGACCAAGCCTTCCAAAATATCTTTACCCAATATATCGGTGGTGGAGATTCAAGCTCAAGCAGTAGTACATCAAACGAATAGTCCAAATCAATAAGTCAGGGAAAAAACTCGACTTCAGGAAAAAATGAAGTAAATCTTCCCACAATAAAACGCATAGTACAAGGTTTTCAATACCTGATATTATGCGTTTTTTGATTTTAAAGACTTTTTGACCAGCCTCATTTTTTAACTTGCTACTCAGTGAAAAGCAAAGATTAAACTAGAAAGCTAGCTGTAGGCTGCTCAAAGAACAGCTTTGAGGTTACAGATAAGACTTATGAGGTCACCAACATATATAATGTGACGCTGACATGGTTTGAATAGATTTTAGAAGAGTATTAGTTGGAAGTTTTAATGGATAATGCAAGATTCCATAGAATGGGTAAGCTAGAGTTCTTATGTGAAGAGTTTGGACATAAACTTTTACTTCTTCCTCCCTACTCATCTTATACTCAATGAAAATCAAAGAGCAAACTAGGAAACTAGCCGCAGGTTGTACTTGAGTACGGCAAGGTGACGTTGACGCGGTTTGAAGAGATTTTCGAATAGTATTAGTATAGAAAAGTGAATCTGAACTAGTACATCACTGCTTCTAAAACACTCTTATAAATTGATTTAAATTCTCAAATTACATTATTCAGTTCTTATTTCATTTTGCTCTACAATCCTGTTGAGAAGACACGTGTTCATATCAAAAAGGTATTGGCAAGTTGCAATACCTTTTTACGAGGCTCTTTTGTCTTATTTTTGTTTCAACTGACTATATCTCCTATGGTTCTAATTCAGAAGGCTAGGCTATAATTATGATTGATAAGAAGTATCATTCCAAGTATCAAGAGTGAATGTTTCAAAATCATGGGTTTCTAGAATGGTTAGGCTGGCATTTGCTAGACCGCCATCTTTACGAAGAAGTGGTTCTTTATATCCTAGAAGAGTACGAAGACTGGCAGTAAGATTAGCACCGTGACCGACAATTAGAATACGCTCAGCTGGACTATCTTTTAATGATTTGATAAATTGGATGGTCCGTTGCGTGGTGCTATAGAGGGATTCGGCTCCAAACATTTGAGTGTCAAATTGAGCAAGATTAGATCGGAAAGCTTTGATTTGTTGCGGGTAAATAGCTTCCAAGGTTGCAATTTTCAAACCTTCCAACTTCCCAAGTTTCCATTCACGGAGATTAGGGACACTTTCTAAAGAACAGGGCGTCTTGAGTTGACTTTGGATAATCTCGGCAGATCTGACCGCTCGAGGTAAATCACTTGAATAAATTTGATCAAAAGGAATTTCCTTGAGATATTGGCCAAGTCGTTTTAGGGTTTCAATGGATTCAGGAAGAAGAGGAGAATCACCGCTAGCACCTTGAAAACGACCTTCTTGGTTCCAGACCGTACGACCGTGGCGGACAAAGTAGAGTTTCATTACTTGCTGTCCTCCAAAATATCTACAAAGTCAGCCTTTACAAAGCTAGCCAAGTCTTGTGGCGCGACGATAATGCTATGACCAACTTCCCCAGCAGAAACAATCATTTGATTCAAGTCGAGAGCGATTTTATCGATAAAAATGGGGTAATTATGTTTTTGACGAATACCAACAGGATTATTGGCTCCATGAATATAACCTGTTGTTTTTTCCAAGTCCTTTTGTGGAATCATGTTCACTTTTTTATTGCCAGAAATTTTGGCTAGTTTCTTTTCCGACAGGTGTTGAGTGATAGGGACAATTCCAATAATCGGTCCTGTCTTGTCTCCTAAAAGAGCCAAGGTTTTGAAAATCTGATCTCGTTCATAACCTTGAGGCAGCTCTCCTTCCAGGGCATTGATTTGAATCCCCTGATGTGGGATGCCTGCTTTCGACAGGATTTGTTCCACCAATGTTTTTTTGATTTTTACTTTTTTTGCCATTATTTATACTTATCCTCCAATTGGCTCATCCAAATACCAAGCCAGATTCCCAGCGCAAAGAAGAAGGCGATGATGACATACCCAACAAGAGAAAGGCCAGTGTATTGGATACTTTCAGCGTTTCCTGCATTTGGAATTAAGATCAAAAGGGTACTTGATAGGACGATACCGATGATGAAATGATAGACGCGTGAGTGGTAGTTGTTTAAGGCATAATCCATCAATTTTGAAAAAACGATGAGAGTTGCACCTGCACCAATTCCAATCGGAAAGAAGGTTCCCAAGAGATCAAAAGTTTTAAAACCAGTCAACATAGGAGCATAGAGTCCCAAAATCAAAAGTAAATTTGATGGGCTGAGGCCAGGAACCAAGACGCCAAGGGCCAATAGTGCGCCTGCTAGGACGAAGTTAAGAAAGCTGGCGCTTAAGGTTCCAACGACAAAATTTAAGGCATAGAGTCCTAAACCAGAAATGATAAAGGTTGTCCAGAACCAAGCTAAATCAATCTTGTCTCGGTCAGATTCTCGAGTTGATTCCTTGAGTAGGCTAGGAACAGTACCAATGATAGCCCCCGCAAAGCTCCATAAGACAAAGACCTGATAATTTTCAAGCAGGTATTCAATCGGGTAGGAAAATAAGCCGATTCCCAGAAGCATACCGATTGCAACTGGAATAAAGTACAAAACATTTTCTTTAAAGTCTTTAAAGGGATGGGCCAGAAAACCAATCATTCGTTCATAGATTCCTAAGATTGCTGCTAGAACCCCTCCGGAAATTCCCGGTAAGATAAATCCAAGAGCAATCACAATCCCTTTAATAAGGCGTGCTAACCATGAGAGCATATAGTTCCTCCAACTATTTCTATTTCAAAAAATCCTTACTATATTGTATCACAATCAAACACAAAAAGAAAAAGCAAATGCTAAACAAATGCTTTTAAGGTTTTAAAAAGAGTTTTCTAAAGGTTTCTTCTTTGTTTTTTAAGGGAGAGATGACGTTGATATCCAAATTGTGGTCAAAGCCGGCAATTTTCCCTTTAGATGTGTATTGGTGGATGTCATAATCTAAATCAGTTTTAGGACTGCTCTCAAAAAATCCTGAGTCTGAGCCGTAGGACGGAATCCAAACAGAGGTAAACTTGCCTGTATCAATACTATGTTCTTCCATGAAGTAGACACCAACGTAGATTCCGATGTTTTTAGCACCTAGTGATGCTAGTTTTGCTCGAAAGGCTTCAACACCCTCGTTCATATTGGACATGGTTTTGTCTTCTACGTCTAGCCAATAGTAACTAGGGCTGTAAGGAGAGGCAGCATTGTAGAAAACTTCGGCAGCCTTTTCCATTTCTTGGACACTTTTTCCAGCGACATAAGCGTAGACAGCAACTGGGACATTCCGCTTTTGAAGTTCAGTGATATGACTCTTATAGGCCTTATCTATTCCATTGATAAAGGAAGCATCATTTTCTTTTGTCGTTTGAGCACCACTGTGAACACGAACAATAGTGCCTGAAATATTTTGTGAGAGGGCATCGTAGTTGATTTCCTCAGGACGCTGCCAGCCAGAGAGGTCAATAATCGGTTTGTCTAAGTGTTTCAAAGCCTGTGCTTCAATCTGTGCTATATTGGATTTTGTTTTAAACGATTGGTTGTCATTAAGTGGGCGATTGATGATTAAAATGAAAATTATAATCCCAAAAAAACCAAATAAAATAAGTGGATGAATTTGTTTTCTCATATCTCATAATTTTACCTTAAAAATGAAAAAAAATCAAAAAAAATGGGTTAAGGAAAGGACTTTGGAGCATTTTTTCATTCAAGGGCGCGGAATGATTTGAAATATGGTATAATAAAAGGGAATTTCTACAGAAAAGAGAAGATTATGTCAAATTTTGCCATTATTTTAGCAGCGGGTAAAGGGACTCGCATGAAATCTGATTTGCCAAAAGTGTTGCACAAGGTTGCGGGTATTTCTATGCTGGAACATGTTTTCCGTAGTGTGGGAGCTATCCAACCTGAAAAGACAGTAACAGTTGTAGGACACAAGGCAGAATTGGTTGAGGAGGTCTTGGCTGGACAGACAGAATTTGTGACTCAATCTGAACAGTTAGGGACAGGCCATGCAGTTATGATGACAGAGCCAATCTTAGAAGGTTTGTCCGGTCACACCTTGGTCATTGCAGGAGATACTCCTTTAATCACAGGTGAAAGCTTGAAAAACTTGATTGATTTCCACATCAATCATAAAAATGTGGCCACTATCTTGACTGCTGAAACGGATAATCCTTTTGGCTATGGACGAATCGTTCGTAATGATAATGCTGAAGTTCTTCGTATTGTTGAGCAGAAGGATGCTACAGATTTTGAAAAGCAAATCAAGGAAATTAATACTGGAACCTATGTTTTTGACAACGAGCGTTTGTTTGAAGCTTTGAAAAATATCAATACCAACAATGCTCAAGGAGAATACTATATCACAGATGTCATTGGCATTTTCCGTGAAGCCGGTGAAAAAGTTGGTGCTTATACTTTGAAAGATTTTGATGAAAGTCTTGGTGTAAATGACCGTGTGGCTCTTGCGACTGCTGAGTCAGTCATGCGTCGTCGTATCAATCATAAACACATGGTCAACGGTGTTAGCTTTGTCAATCCAGAGGCAACTTATATTGATATTGATGTTGAGATTGCGCCTGAAGTTCAAATCGAAGCCAATGTTACCTTGAAGGGGCAAACGAAAATTGGTGCTGAGACTGTTTTGACAAATGGTACTTATGTAGTGAATAGCACTATCGGAGCAAGAGCGATTATTACCAATTCTATGATTGAGGAAAGTAGTGTTGCTGATGGCGTAACTGTCGGGCCTTATGCCCACATTCGTCCAGGTTCAAGTCTGGGTGCCCAAGTCCATATTGGAAACTTTGTTGAGGTGAAAGGTTCTTCTATCGGCGAGAATACTAAGGCTGGTCATTTGACTTATATCGGAAACTGTGAAGTGGGAAGCAACGTTAATTTTGGTGCAGGAACCATTACAGTCAACTATGACGGCAAAAACAAATACAAGACAGTCATCGGTAACAATGTCTTTGTTGGTTCAAATTCAACCATTATTGCGCCAGTTGAGTTAGGTGACAATTCCCTCGTTGGAGCTGGTTCAACTATTACCAAAGACGTTCCAGCGGATGCGATTGCCATTGGCCGCGGACGTCAGGTCAACAAAGACGAATATGCAACACGTCTTCCTCATCATCCTAATAATCAGTAGGAGCCTATCATGGAATTTGAAGAAAAAACGCTTAGCCGAAAAGAAATCTATCAAGGACCAATATTTAAACTGGTTCAAGATCAGGTTGAATTACCAGAAGGTAAAGGAACTGCTCAACGGGATTTGATTTTCCACAATGGAGCTGTCTGTGTTTTAGCAGTAACGGATGAACAAAAACTTATCTTGGTCAAGCAGTATCGCAAAGCCATCGAGGCTGTGTCTTACGAGATTCCAGCTGGAAAACTGGAAGTAGGAGAAAACACAGACCCTATAGCAGCAGCCCTTCGTGAATTAGAGGAAGAAACAGCCTACACAGGGAAATTAGAACTTTTGTATGACTTTTACTCAGCCATTGGATTTTGTAATGAAAAGTTAAAATTATACCTAGCAAGCGATTTGACGAAAGTGGAAAATCCACGTCCGCAGGATGAGGATGAAACCTTGGAAGTCCTTGAAGCGAGCTTAGAGGAAGCCAAGGAATTGATCCAATTAGGTCATATCTGTGATGCCAAGACAATTATGGCTGTACAGTATTGGGAATTGCACAAAAAATAGAGGAGGTCAATATGGGTAAACCTTTATTAACGGATGAAATGATTGAAAGGGCTAATAGAGGCGAAAAAATTTCAGGTCCTCCTTTGCTAGATGATAATGAGGAGACAAAAATTTTACCAACCTCTTCTTCCCGTTTTGGTTATGCCAATCCTAAGGATCATGGTTTTAGCCAGGAAACCTTGAAGATTCAGGTCGAACCGTCTATTCATAAAAGCCGTCGCATTGAAAACACCAAGAGAAATGTCTTCAATTCTAAACTGAATAAAATCTTATTTGCAGTCATCTTTCTCTTGATTTTGCTTGTCTTAGCAATGAAACTGTTGTAATAGAAAAGGAATTGAAATGAAAATAGGAATTATTGCAGCTATGCCAGAAGAACTGGCTTATTTAGTCCAGCATTTAGACAATGCCCAAGAGCAAGTTGTTTTGGGGAATACCTATCATACAGGAAGCATTGCCTCGCATGAAGTCGTTCTTGTAGAAAGTGGAATTGGTAAGGTCATGTCTGCTATGAGTGTGGCGATTTTGGCTGATCATTTTCAAGTGGATGCTTTGATTAACACGGGATCTGCTGGAGCAGTAGCAGAGGGTATCGCTGTTGGGGATGTCGTGATTGCTGACAAATTAGCCTATCATGATGTGGATGTCACAGCTTTTGGCTATGCTTATGGACAAATGGCGCAACAACCGCTTTATTTCGAATCAGATAAAACCTTTGTTGCCAAAATCCAAGAGAGTTTATCTCAATTGGACCAAAACTGGCATCTTGGTTTGATTGCTACAGGAGATAGTTTTGTTGCAGGAAATGACAAGATAGAAGCGATTAAGTCCCATTTCCCAGAAGTTTTAGCTGTTGAGATGGAGGGGGCAGCGATTGCTCAGGCGGCGCATGCCCTTAATCTTCCAGTTTTAGTCATCCGAGCTATGAGTGACAATGCCAACCATGAAGCAAATATCTCTTTTGATGAGTTTATTATCGAAGCTGGACGTCGCTCTGCCCAAGTCTTATTAGCCTTTTTGAAGGCCTTAAATTAAGCGAAAATTTGACAGTTTTTCTAGCTTATGATAAGATTTAAGTAAAGAAAAGCTAGAAAACGTTTCAGAGGATATTATGAGTATTGAAATGACCGTCAGTGAGATTGCAGAGGTCTTAGGATTATCTCGTCAAGCAATCAATAACCGTGTCAAAGAATTACCAGAAGAAGACACAGATAAAAACGACAAAGGGGTAACAGTCGTTACCAGAAGTGGCTTGATTAAGCTAGAAGAAATCTATAAAAAAACGATTTTTGAAGATGAGCCTGTCAGTGAAGATGTCAAGCAACGTGAACTGATGGAGATTCTGGTTGATGAGAAGAATGCAGAAATTCTTCGTCTCTATGAACAATTAAAAGCCAAGGATCGTCAGTTATCAGAAAAAGACGAGCAGATGCGTATCAAAGACCGTCAGATTGCTGAGAAAGACAAACAACTCGATCAGCAGCAACAATTGACCCTTCAAGCCATGAAGGATCAAGAAAATCTTAAGCTAGAGCTGGACCAAGCAAAAGAAGAAGTCCAATCCACTAAGAAAGGATTTTTTGCTCGTTTATTTGGAGGATAATCAAGGAGCTGTTTAGGTTACATGCTAACCTGATGGCTTCTTTTATTTCTAATCTAAATAGTATAGTTGCTCAAGTAATACTCAATGAAAATCAAAGAGCAAACTAGGAAGCTAGCCGCAGGCTGCTCAAAGCACTGCTTTGAGGTTGTAGATAAGACTGACGAAGTCAGCTCAAAACATGTTTTTGAGGTTGCGGATAAAACTGACGAAGTCAGTAACTATATCTACGGCAAGGCGAAGCTGACGCGGTTTGAAGAGATTTTCGAAGAGTATAAAATAACAGTATAGGAGAGGTAGAAAATGGAACGATTAGAAGATTACATTGCTTTTGACTTAGAATTTAATCAGCACGAAGGACAAACACACTTGATTCAAGTATCGGCAGTGCGTTTTAGAGATGGTCAGGAAATCGATGCCTATGATTCCTATGTCCATACTAGTGTGCCTCTAAAGAGTTTTATCAATGGTTTGACTGGGATTACAGCTGAGACATTAAAAGATGCCCCTCCAGTGGAGGAAGTCATACAAGAATTCCAAGAGTTTGTGGGTGCTTTGCTGATGATAGGCTACAATGCTGCTAAAAGTGATTTACCTATTTTAGCAGAGCATGGTTTAGACTATAGCCAACAGTACAAGGTGGATTTGTATGATGAAGCTTTTGAACGTCGGAGTTCAGATTTACATGGTATTGCCAATCTCAAATTGCAAACTGTTGCCTCATTTCTTGGATTTCAAGGTCAGTCTCATAATAGTTTAGAGGATGCTCGGATGACGGCGCGTGTTTACGAATCCTTCTTAGAGTCGGATCAAGCTAGGGAATTGTTAGAGACAGAAAGTAGCTTATCAAACAATCCTTTTGGTGGCTTGGACTTGTCTCAATTATTTGACTAGGAGTGCCTATGAAACCTGAAAAACCTAAAAAATTAGGTCTTAAACAGATTTACCTCAATCTTGATAAAATCCTCTTTCTCTTTTTCTTGATTTTTATGATAGTGGAGTATTTGTGGGTACCATTCAATTCATGGTTGGCTAGCTTCTTATTAGATCAGACAGGTTATCTTTTTATTTCCTATAACAATGTCTTAGCCATCCTTACTCATTCTCCATTGATTAGTCTAGCTTTTTTAGCCTTGATTGTAATTAACCTTCTGGTTGCTTATTTTCAAATAGGACTCCTCTTTATTGGTGCTCGTCATCTCCTCTATAATGAAAAGCGAAGGCTAATTGAGTATATCCGCAAGGTTTTCCATGAAAGTTTTGGATTTATGAAAAAGCTAACTTGCGCTAAAGCCTTGTTTATCTTTTTCTATATAGCTATGCTTTTTCCTTTTATACGGAAAATGCTGAAGATTTATTATCTTAATAAAATCGTCATTCCAGAGTTTATCCAAGCTTATTTAGAAGATAAATATTGGATGTGGTGGCTGAGCATCCTACTTCTATCTCTTATCTTTCTCTATGTCTCTGTCAGATTGATGTTTGCCCTTCCGAAGATTGTATATGATCAGCTGACTGTTCGAGAATCAGTGATGTTTAGCTTGGAGAAAACCAAGAAGAGAGTTGCTTTTTATGCTTGGAATTTATTTTACATCTTGCTCAAAGCACATTTATTATTTTATCTTCCTTTGATTCCTTTATTATTGGCTCAAACTTTGGTAGATGATATCACTCAGAGAGAGTCTCTGATTCTTGGTATTTTGAATTTTGTCATGATTAAAAATCTCTATTATATGGCTCTGACTTATTTTTTGGTTAAATTTGTTTCATTTTTGACAGGAAAGGAGCTGGATATGCTTCCTAGGAGAGAAAAAGATCACATCGTGCGATGGGGTGTCATGACTTGTGCCAGTCTTTTCTTTGCCTTAGAAGGTTATATTTATCTGGAGGCTCCCATGGTTCATCTACCTCAACTTATTTCTCACCGAGGGGTTTCCAATGCAAATGGGATTCAAAATACAGTAGAGTCCTTGGAAACTACAGCACAACTCAAACCAGACTTGGTGGAGACGGACGTGCAGGAAACAAAAGATGGGCAGTTTGTCATGATGCATGATGCTAACTTGAAAAATCTAGCAGGTATCAATAAAAGTCCTCAAGACTTAAACTTGGAGGAGCTTAAAGGGATTGATATTTTTGAAAATGGCTACCAGACTAAAATTTCAAGCTTTGAAGATTATCTCAGTCGAGCCAACGAACTTGGTCAAAAATTACTAATTGAAATTAAAACCAGTAAAAAAGATAGTCCAGACATGATGAACCACTTTTTAGCCCGTTATGCTGCAAAGCTCAAGATTTATGGACATCAAATCCAGTCTTTAGACTACCATGTTGTCGAAAAAGTAAGACAGTATGATGCCGAACTGCCAGTTTATTTCATCATGCCCTACAATTCTGTCTTTCCTAAAACAAGAGCGACAGGATATACTATGGAGTACTCAACCTTGGATGAATATTTTGTAAGCAAACTATGGACAACGGATCAGAAACTTTATGTCTGGACTGTCAATGATTCAGAAGCTATCAGCAAATCTCTTCACTTAGGAGTAGATGGAGTGATTACAGATGATTTGGAAAAAGTTCAGCGGGAAATAGAAGTAGCCCAAGAAGATCCAGAATATACGGATTTGCTCTTGAAAAAAGCATTGGAATTCTTTGAATTTTAGTAATAAAAAAGAGGAACGGTTGTTCCTCCCATGATAGGTAAGTATTTTTCGGAGAGCCTGTTTTTTTATTTGCTGAGTCTAGGATAGTTCTTGCTGGCGATAGATAGCAAGACGAACAGCTTCTTTTGAATGTCATATAAATTTAAAATTTCTGAAAATAACGAAAAATATACTAAATTTACAAATAAGGAGCCTCTAAATCCTTTAAAATAAGCAATATATATATATATAATCATCGATTTTCTAAAACAAAGTGAGGTTGAAGGAAGGGAACTAAGTTGATATAATGAAGTATTAGTAGACAATGGGCCTTTTTGTCATTTGTTTAAGATGAAAAAAGGTCATGTTTTCCTGTTTTTATTGCGAGTTGATGCCTGCATGAACATGGCTAGAGGAGCAAAGACAGGGTAGAAAGAAAGGAAAAACTATGAAACAGTTTAAAATGAATGAGCGTCAACGCTTTTCTATACGCAAGTTTTCAATTGGAGCAGTCTCAGTCTTGCTAGGGTCTGTCTTTTTTATAGCTAATCCAGCGACAGAAGTCCAGGCGGCGGAAGTAAATACAGAAGTGGTCAGTCAGGATGGAAATGGCAACACTGGGAATCCATCTGTCTTACCGCCATCAGATACAAGCAATCAAAATCTTAACGTAGAACAAGAAGGAGCTAAACCAAACACTCAAGAGACAGAGAAAAAAAGAGCCAGGAACTTCATCTAAAGATAGTGAAGGAAAAGCTAAGTCAACAGTAGAGAATAAAGGTGATGAAAAAGTTGATGGTGTAGTTAAACCTGTATCTGGTGAATTATCTACTGTGTCCGAGGTAGAAAAAGATAAAAAAGAAGTACAACCAGAGTTGGAAGAAAAATCCTCAATTATCAAAGAAGAAGCTAATAGAGAAGATAAGATAGATCAATCTCAAGAAGAAGATGGGGATCAGTTATATGATAAATTGATAGATGCATCTAAAAGATTGAAAGAATCCAATCCTGAGTCGGCAGCAGCTTTTAAAAACTTAGCAGATACTATCAACGAAAAGTTAGGACTTTCAGACGACGGAAAGATTTCTGGAGAACTTGTCGAAAAAGCTCACAAGTTACTAGATGGTAATCAAGTGATGATGTCAAAAAATGATAGTGAGGAAAATTCTGAGGAAAGAGGAGTTCATGTAAGAAAAAGACGGAATATAGCAGGATTAACAATTGGGAGATGGAATGCAGTACGTAAACAAATAGAAGTTTCTAATATACTAGTAGTACCAGGTGGAGATAGAGTATTTGGTAATATTTTGAAAATTAGTGCTAAATCAAATCATGAGAAAATTACTAGCATATCTGTAACTGGTCATGAAAACATGGGGTTAAAGGTCGAATCTTCTGTCAATGGGAGTGAAGCATCTTTGACTTTCGACGGAATTACTCCGCGCAGGGGTCAGTATTTATTGAATGTAACAGTAACTACTTCAAGCGGTAGTCAGACGACACAATTTGGATACTATCTCCCTTTTCAGAAGCCGACTATTAATACACCAAATGATAGTACAGATGCAAGTGTCCCGAGCTTAGCAGGTAAAGCTAATGAAAAACCTAATATTGATGTGACAATTCCTTATGTTCCTAAATTACCTAATGGCGCAAAGATGAAAGTATATTTGGTAACCGGAGGTTCGGATATTTCTAATTATGGAGGGAGTACGGATGGATTAGCTTATCCGGAAGGTTATAATATACTTGCCTCTAAAGATATATCTCCTAATAATGATGGGGATGGTTCTGCACGCCAAATTACTATTACCCAGTCTGATTATAAGTCTGGAGTTAATAAGATAGGAACAGATAAATTTAGAGCACTCACTGTTATCGAAGTAAATAATAACGTAAACGATGGTAATCCACGAGAACGTGGTTCCTGGTTTAGTGATGAAAGAAGAGCGACAGCACCAGTAGCTAAAGAAGCAACACCTGAAAAACCAACAGTTGCCTCTAGCGAAGCGAATGCCAATGTAACGGTAACACCAAGTGCGAATGCAGACCATGTAGAAATTAGCATTGGAAGCGACAAAGTTGTAGCTACGAAATCAGGGTCAAGCTGGAGCCTAACACCAACAAAATCAGGTGTCAGCATTGATGGAGTAAGTGGTGTTGTTACAATTTCCCATAATGCGGCTAGTGCAGGAACTCAAGTAAGTGCGACAGCTAAACATGGTAATAGTGAAGTTAGTGCTTCTTCAACACCAGTCAGCTTGCCATCAAAACGATATTATCCAATTCCCGATTCGTATAACGTAACATCGCAACCATCTACTCCTACTCAGCCAGACCAAGGAGCTACTGAGACTCCAACAGCTCCATCTGAGCCAGCTCCACAACCGTCTCAACCAACTGCTTCGGGTCAACCTGCAAGTCCTGCTCCAGCTCCGACTCAAGCACCTAGAGCGGCAGCAAGTCCTTCAGTTAGCTCAACGAGCACGCAAGCTCCAGCTCAAGAGCAAGTTGACAAGTCTGAACTTCGTGCCTTGACTCAAGAGTTAGACCAACGCTTGAAAGCTTTGGCAACAGTATCTAATCCGAAAATCGATGCAGCCAAGGCGGTCCTCCTAGATGCTCAAAAAGCTCTGGAAGATAGTGCCTTGACAGAGCAAGGTCTACGTACTGCAGTAGAGTCTGTGAAGGCTGCCTTGGACTCTCTCAAAGATGTGAAAGCAAATGCTAGCGACAGCAAGCCTGCACAGGACAAGAAAGATGCCAAACAAGGAACGGAAGATAGTAAGGATTCAGATAAGATGACTGAAACAAACTCAGTTCCAGCAGGAGTGATTGTAGTCGGTCTACTCGCCCTTCTAGGTGTGATTGCCTTCTGGTTGGTTCGCCGTAAGAAAGAGTCAGAAATCCAGCAATTAAGCACGGAATTGACAAAAGTTCTTGGACAGCTAGATGCAGAAAAAGTAGATAAAAAAGTCCTTGCTAAAGCCCAAAACCTTCTCCAAGAAACCCTTGATTTCGTGAAAGAGGAAAATGGCTCAGCAGAGACAGAAGCTAAACTAGTAGAGGAGCTTAAAGTAATCCTTGCCAAACTCAAGTAAAACTTGATTTATGAAATGTCAGATCTAAAAGACATTTTCGTTCACAAAAGCAGCGACGAGTAACCCTTGTCGTTGCTTTTTGGCTATTTTGGGGGATAAGATCCGCCTTGACTAGCAAAAGAAAAGATTGGTCCAGTAGTGCCCGATACGATTTTGCGTAGCAGAAAGCATACAAATGAAATTGAATATAGTAAAATAGGATTAGAAATCTTAAGAAAGTTGGTTCTTTATTGGAAACGATAGTATTTTCAATTTCCGTTTTTTTAGCAGGGGTCTTGTCCTTCTTTTCTCCCTGTATTTTTCCTCTTCTGCCAGTCTATGCTGGGATTTTATTGGATGATCAGGAAAGCGCAAAAAGCTTTTCTTTATTTGGGAGAAAGGTTCTCTGGTCAGGCTTGATTCGAACACTTTGCTTTATCGCAGGTATTTCACTCATTTTCTTTATTCTAGGCTTTGGTGCTGGTTACTTTGGTCATATTCTCTATGCAAATTGGTTTCGATATGTTATGGGAACAATTATTATCATTTTGGGACTTCACCAGATGGAAATTTTTCATTTTAAGAAATTAGAGGTTCAAAAAAGCTTTACTTTTAAGAAATCAGAAGCCAATCGTTATTGGTCAGCCTTTTTACTCGGTATTACCTTTAGCTTTGGTTGGACGCCTTGTATTGGTCCAGTTTTAAGTTCTGTTTTAGCGCTTGCGGCTTCTGGAGGCAATGGAGCTTGGCAAGGTGCTATCTATACTCTTATTTACACTCTGGGGATGGCTCTTCCTTTCTTGGTCTTGGCTCTAGCTTCAGGTCTAGTCATGCCTTATTTTAGTAAAATCAAACGTCATATGATGCTAATGAAGAAAATTGGTGGTTTCCTCATTATTTTAATGGGAATTTTGTTACTATTAGGACAAGTAAATGTTCTAGCTGGAATTTTTGAATAAAGGAGAAAATGATGAAAAAAGTAATGTTTGCTGGCTTAAGTCTCTTGTCATTAGTTGTATTGATAGCCTGTGGTGAGGAAGAAACTAAAAAAACTCAAGCCCCACAACAGCCAAAACAAGAAACGCCTGTACAGCAAATTGCTGTTGGGAAAGATGCTCCAGACTTCACCTTGCAATCCATGGATGGTAAAGAAGTCAAGTTATCTGATTTTAAGGGTAAAAAGGTTTACTTGAAGTTTTGGGCTTCCTGGTGTGGTCCATGTAAGAAAAGTATGCCTGAGTTGATGGAATTAGCTGCAAAACCAGATCGCGATTTTGAAATTCTTACTGTCATTGCACCAGGAATTCAAGGTGAAAAAACTGTTAATCAATTCCCACAATGGTTCCAAGAACAAGGATATAAAGATATCCCAGTTCTTTATGATACTAAAGCAACAACCTTCCAAGCTTATCAAATTCGAAGCATTCCTACAGAATACCTAATTGATAGTCAAGGAAAGATTGGAAAGATTCAATTTGGTGCTATCAGTAATGCGGATGCAGAAGCAGCATTTAAAGAAATGAACTAGAATCGATAAAAATCTGATTACAAGATGTAGTCAGATTTTTTTTTTAGAAAAATATTTTATAAATAGTCACAAATCTCCTATATTTATGGTAAAATAGAATCATCATTTTATTTGGAGAAGAAATATGAATATATTTAGAACAAAGAATGTAAGTTTGGATAAAACGGAGATGCACAGGCATTTGAAGTTATGGGATTTGATTTTGCTGGGTATCGGAGCCATGGTAGGGACAGGCATCTTTACAATTACAGGTACTGCAGCTGCCACACTTGCTGGTCCAGCCCTAGTGATTTCAATCGTCATTTCTGCCTTGTGTGTGGGATTATCAGCCCTCTTTTTTGCAGAATTTGCTTCACGAGTACCTGCTACAGGTGGTGCCTACAGTTATCTCTATGCTATTTTAGGAGAATTCCCAGCCTGGTTGGCTGGTTGGTTAACCATGATGGAGTTCATGACAGCCATATCAGGCGTAGCTTCGGGTTGGGCAGCTTATTTTAAAGGCTTGCTCTCTCAATACGGGATAGCCCTTCCTCAGCCTTTAAATGGTACCTTTAATCCTCAAGCAGGGACATTTGTTGATTTATTGCCTATTCTTGTCTTGGTCTTGGTGACCTCGCTTGTTTTACTCAATGCTAAAGCAGCCTTACGCTTTAATTCTATTCTAGTTATTTTGAAATTCTCGGCTTTAGCTCTCTTTGTTTTAGTAGGAATTTGGCATATCAAACTTGATAATTGGAGTAATTTTGCTCCTTATGGTTTTGGACAAATCTATGGTGCTAGTACTGGTATTATGGCTGGTGCCTCCTTGATGTTCTTCGGTTTTTTGGGATTTGAATCCATCTCTATGGCTGTAGATGAGGTCAAGACTCCTCAAAAAAATATTCCTAGAGGGATTGTCTTATCGCTTTCTATCGTAACCATTCTCTATGCCTTGGTGACGCTTGTTTTGACTGGTGTGGTTCACTATAGTCATTTAAATGTCAATGATGCCGTTGCCTTTGCCCTTCGTAGCGTTGGGATCAGTTGGGCAGCCAACTATGTGTCATTAGTGGCTATCTTGACCTTGATTACAGTTTGTATCTCGATGACCTATGCCCTATCGCGTATGATTTACAGTTTAGCGCGCGATGGCTTAATGCCTGCCGCCTTTAAAGAACTAACGAAGACTAGCAAGGTACCAAAGAATGCTACTATTTTAACAGGTCTAGCTTCAGCAGTAGCAGCAGGAATCTTCCCGCTAGCTAGTATTGCAGCCTTCTTAAACATTTGTACCTTGGCCTACTTAATCATGCTGGCTTACGGCCTGATTCGCTTACGGAAAGAAAAAGGGATGCCAAAAGCTGGGGAATTTAAAACACCCTTGGTACCCCTGTTACCGATTTTATCAATCATCATTTGTTTATCCTTTATGTTACAGTATAATATGGAAACTTGGATTGCTTTCCTAGTTGCCTTGTTAGTAGGAAGTATTATTTACTTCACTTATGGCTATAAGCATTCTACCATAGAAGAATAAAGTAAAAGTCTGTTGAGTTGTTGAAACTCAGCAGATTTTTATATGTGAAAGAAATTTCAAATTTTTTCTAAAAATATCTTGACAGATTAAGTTTTTAGGAGTAGAATGTTTACTAGTTAATTAAACAGTTAAGGAGTTGTTCATGAAGAAACAAAATTTATTTTTAGTCTTGTTAAGTGTCTTTCTTTTATTGCTAGGAGCCTGTAGTCAAAAGGAAAGTCAGACAGGAAAGGGGATGAAAATTGTGACCAGTTTTTATCCTATCTATGCTATGGTTAAGGAAGTATCTGGTGACTTGAATGATGTTCGGATGATTCAGTCAAGTAGTGGGATTCACTCCTTTGAACCTTCGGCAAATGATATCGCAGCCATCTATGATGCAGATGTCTTTGTTTACCATTCACATACGCTCGAATCTTGGGCAGGAAGTTTAGATCCCAATCTAAAAAAATCCAAAGTGAAGGTTTTAGAGGCTTCAGAGGGAATGACTTTAGACCGCGTCCCAGGGCTAGAAGATGTAGAAGCAGGGGATGGAGTTGATGAAAAAACGCTCTATGACCCTCACACTTGGCTAGATCCTGAAAAAGCTGGCGAAGAAGCTCAGATTATCGCTGATAAGCTTTCGGAGGCGGATAGTGAGCATAAAGAAACTTACCAAAAAAATGCGCAAGCCTTTATCAAAAAAGCTCAAGAATTGACTAAGAAATTCCAGCCTAAATTTGAAAAAGCGACTCAGAAAACATTTGTAACACAACATACAGCCTTTTCTTATTTAGCTAAGCGATTTGGACTCAATCAACTTGGTATTGCAGGTATCTCTCCGGAACAAGAACCAAGTCCAAGACAACTAACAGAAATTCAGGAATTTGTTAAAACCTATAAGGTTAAAACGATTTTTACAGAAAGTAACGCTTCTTCAAAAGTAGCTGAAACTCTTGTCAAATCAACAGGTGTAGGTCTTAAAACTCTGAATCCTTTAGAGGCAGACCCACAAAATGACAAGACCTATTTAGAAAATCTTGAAGAAAATATAAGTGTTCTAGCAGAAGAATTAAAGTGAGGAAAAAATGAAAATCAATAAAAAATATCTAGCAGGTTCAGTGGCAGTTCTTGCCCTAAGTGTTTGTTCCTATGAACTTGGTCGTTACCAAGCTGGTCAGGCTAAGAAAGAGTCTAATCGAGTTGCTTATATAGATGGTAATCAGGCTGGTCAAAAGGCAGAGAACTTAACACCAGATGAAGTCAGTAAGAGAGAGGGAATCAATGCTGAACAAATTGTTATCAAGATTACGGATCAAGGTTATGTGACTTCTCATGGAGACCATTATCATTACTATAATGGCAAGGTTCCTTATGATGCCATCATCAGTGAAGAGCTCCTCATGAAAGATTCGAATTATCAGTTGAAGGATTCAGACATTGTCAATGAAATCAAGGGTGGTTATGTCATTAAGGTAAACGGTAAATACTATGTTTACCTTAAAGATGCGGCCCATGCGGATAATATTCGGACAAAAGAAGAGATTAAACGTCAGAAGCAGGAACATAGTAGTAATCACGGTGGCGGTTCAAACAATCAGGCGGTAGTTGCAGCCAGAGCCCAAGGACGTTATACAACGGATGATGGTTATATCTTTAATGCCTCTGATATCATTGAAGATACAGGCGATGCCTATATTGTTCCTCATGGCAATCACTTCCACTATATTCCTAAGAGTGATTTGTCTGCCAGTGAATTAGCTGCTGCCCAAGCCTTCTTATCTGGAAAAGGCGGTCAATTAAGTACGGTTGAATATCGTTCTAGCAGGGGAGAAACAAGATCTAGTGTGAGAACGAGTCCATCTGAAACTCCTCAAAATCTTACAACAACTCCTGAGAGTCAAAATGAGGATTTAGCTAGTCTCCTTCAAGAATTGTACGCTTTGCCACTTAGCCAACGTCATGTGGAGTCTGATGGATTAGTATTTGACCCAGCACAGATTACAAAACGTACTGCAAATGGTGTGGCAGTACCTCACGGAGATCATTTCCATTTCATTCCTTATTCGCAAATGTCTGCCTTGGAAGAAAAATTGGCTCGAAATCTACCAATTGGAGGTCAGCCAGTTCAAAAGCATTCTGATAATACGAAACCAAGCAGTCCTGCGAAACCAAGTTCAGCCATTAAAGCAAACTTTAATCTCAATACGCAGGCACCGAATAGAGCAACTGGAGGAGCCTATACAACGGATGATGGGTATGTCTTTAGTCCAACAGATGTGATTGAAGATACAGGTGACGCTTTTGTTGTACCGCATGGAAATCATTTTCACTATATTCCTAAGAGTGATTTGTCTGCAGGAGAATTGGCTGCAGCCCAAGCCTATTGGAATGGGAAGCAGGGGTCTCGTCCTTCTTCAAGTTCTAGTCATAATGCAAATCCAGCTCAACCAAGCTTGTCAGAGAACCACAATTTGACTGTCACTCCAACTTATCATCAAAATCAAGGGGAAGACATTCCAAGCCTTTTACGTGAATTGTATGCTAAACCCTTATCAGAACGCCATGTAGAATCGGATGGACTAGTATTTGACCCGGCACAAATAACAAATCGTACAGCTAATGGTGTTGCTGTACCGCACGGAGACCATTATCACTTTATCCCTTATTCACAAATGTCACCTTTGGAAGAAAAATTGGCTCGTATGATAGCTATTAAGGGACAAAATGGTGCAGTCTTGCCGGGAATGAATTATTTGAAACCAGCACCAAAACCGCAAGCTCAACCATCAACTGAGAAAAAACAAACTGATTTTACAGTAGAACAGGTTGTTAGAAAAGTTGGGGAAGGATATGTTGTGGAAATTGCTGGTGTCAGTCACTATGTTTTTGCTAAAGACTTGGCTAAGGATAAGATTGATGCTATTGAAAATCTCTTGTCTAAGAAAACTCAAGAGACACATGCTCTAGTTGCTAAAAAAGAAAATGTCGCTTCTCGTGACCAAGAATTTTATGATAAAGCCTACAATCTGTTAACCCAGGCTCATAAAGCCTTGTCTGAAAATAAAGGTCGCGTTTCTGATTTCCAAACTTTAGACAAATTAGCAGAGCGCTTGAATGATGAATCTTCTAATAAAGTAAAATTGGTAGATGATTTATTGGCATTCCTAGCACCAATTACCCATCCAGAGCGACTTGGCAAACCAAATGCTCAAATTGCCTATACAGACGATGAAATTAAATTAGCGAAATTAGCAGGTAAATATACAACAGAGGATGGCTATATCTTTGATGAGCATGATATTGAAAGTGATGAAGGAAATGCCTACGTCACTCCACACTTGAACCATAGCCACTGGATTAAAAAAGACAGCTTATCTGAAGCTGAAAGAGCAGCAGCTCAGGCTTATGCTAAAGAAAAAGGCTTACAAGCTCCAAATTCTACTGAAGCAACAGAAGCAAAACCAGAGGCAACAGGGACAGAAGCTATCTATAACCGCGTAAAAGCTGAGAAAAAGGTACCATTAGAAAAAATACCGAATCATTTACAGTATACTGTAGCTGTACAAAATGGTCACTTTATAATTCCTCACTTTGATCACTATCATAACCTTAAGTTTGCATGGTTTGATGAAGGACTTTACTCAGCTCCTGAAGGCTATACCTTAGAAGATTTATTTGCGACAGTGAAATACTACGTTGAACATCCTGACCAACGTCCTCATTCAGATAATGGTTGGGGTAATGCTAGCGACCATGTTCGTAAAAATAAGGCAGACCAAAACGGTAAACCTGATGAAGATAAGGAACATGATGAAGTAAGTGAGCCAACTCATTCTGAATCTGATGAAAAAGAGAATCACGCTGGTTTAAATCCTTCAGCAGATAATCTTTATAGACCAAGCACTGATGCGGAAGAGACAGAGGAAGAAGCTGAAGATACTACAGATGAGGATGAAGTTCCACAAGTAGAGCGTTCTGTTATTGACGTTAAGATAGCAGAGGCGGAGACCTTGCTAGAAAAAGTAACAGATTCTCGTACTCGCCAAAATGCTATGGAGACATTGTCTGGTCTAAACAGCAGTCTTCTTTTCGGAACGAAAGACAGTAACACTATTTCAGCAGAATTAGATAGGCTCTTGGCTTTGTTAAAAGAGAGTCAACCGACTCCTATATAGTAGTAAAAAGAATGAAGCATATTTTATGGAGAAGTAACCTTTCGTGTTGCTTCTCTTTTTTAGAAGAAAGTAACAGAAACTTGACAGAAGTATAATAGATTGAATCTAGAATAGTACACCTTGACTTCTAAAATATTGTTAGAAATTGATTTGACTGTCCTGATCAATTTGTCCTATTCTTATTTCATTTCTCTATAATTTTAAATAGTAAACTATTTACTGGTTAATTAAATGGTTAAATAAGCGGTTTAGAAAAATTGTTTAACCGAGAAAAAAGAAGTTAAGAAAAAGTTTCATCATTTATTGAAATGAGGGATTTATGAAATTCAGTAAAAAATATATAGCAGCTGGATCAGCTGTTATCGTATCCTTGAGTCTATGTGCCTATGGACAAAACCAGCATCGTTCGCAGGAAAATAAGGACAATAATCGTGTCTCTTATGTGGATGGCAGCCAGTCAAGTCAGAAAAGTGAAAACTTGACACCAGACCAGGTTAGCCAGAAAGAAGGAATTCAGGCTGAGCAAATTGTAATCAAAATTACAGGTCAGGGCTATGTAACGTCACACGGTGACCACTATCATTACTATAATGGGAAAGTTCCTTATGATGACCTCTTTAGTGAAGAACTCTTGATGAAGGATCCAAACTACCAACTTAAAGACGCTGATATTGTCAATGAAGTCAAGGGTGGTTGTATCATCAAGGTCGATGGAAAATATTATGTCTACCTGAAAGATGTAGCTCATGCTGATAATGTTCGAACCAAAGATGAAATCAATCGTCAAAAACAAGAACATGTCAAAGATAATGAGAAGGTTAACTCTAATGTTGCTGTAGCAAGGTCTCAGGGACGATATACGACAAATGATGGCTATGTCTTTAATCCAGCTGATATTATCGAAGATACGGGTAATGCTTATATCGTTCCTCATGGAGGTCACTATCACTACATTCCCAAAAGCGATTTATCTGCTAGTGAATTAGCAGCAGCTAAAGCACATCTGGCTGGAAAAAATATGAACCGAGTCAGTTAAGCTATTCTTCAACAGCTAGTGACAATAACACGCAATCTGTAGCAAAAGGATCAACTAGCAAGCCAGCAAATAAATCTGAAAATCTCCAGAGTCTTTTGAAGGAACTCTATGATTCACCTAGCGCCCAACGTTACAGTGAATCAGATGGCTTGGTCTTTGACCCTGCTAAGATTATCAGTCTTACACCAAATGGAGTTGCGATTCCGCATGGCGACCATTACCACTTTATTCCTTACAGCAAGCTTTCTGCCTTAGAAGAAAAGATTGCCAGAATGGTGTCTATCAGTGGAACTGGTTCTACAGTTTCTACAAATGAAGTAGTGTCTAGTCTAGGCAGTCTTTCAAGCAATCCTTCTTCTTTAACGACAAGTAAGGAGCTCTCTTCAGTATCTGATGGTTATATTTTTAATCCAAAAGATATCATTGAAGAAACGGCTATAGCTTATATTGTAAGACATGGTGATCATTTCCATTACATTCCAAAATCAAATCAAATTGGGCAACCGACTCTTCCAAACAATAGTCTAGCAACACCTTCTCCATCTCTTCCAATCAATCCAGGAACTTCACATGAGAAACATGAAGAAGATGGATACGGATTTGATGCTAATCGTATTATCGCTGAAGATGAATCAGGTTTTGTCATGAGTCATGGAGACCACAATCACTACATCAAGGTTCAAACTAAGGGCTATGAAGTAGCCTTGAAAAACAAAATTCCAGCCCTGAAATCCAACTATCAGCCTGGGGCCTTTGATGAGAAAACAGTTTTAGCAAAAGTAGATCAACTTCTTGCTGAAAGTCGAAACGTCTATAAAGACGATCCAATCAAACAAAGACAGATTGAGTTAGTTTTAGGTCAGTTTACTGAAAATATGAAGAAACTAGCAACTAACTAACTCTACAGCAGGTTATCTAAAAACACTTGACCTCTTTGATAAGCAATATATCCATATTGATGAAAGTGTCAAACCTGTTGAAACAAGTGCTTTAGATAAGAAATATCAGGCCTTGATTGATAAAATCAATACGCTAGATACAGATACTTATGGACTTCCTAAGAAAGACCTTCTCGTTCGACTCCAGGAAGCTAAGTTGGCTAAAGATGAGGCTGCTTTAGCAGCGGTTGAATCACAACTTCAAGCTCTTCAAGACTTTAATGACCGTACTGGTGATACAACAGTGGAATACATCAAGTACTTCTATGAGCATGTAAACGATGGTCGTTTAAGTGATGAGCTTCGTAATAAAGTAGCTAATTTGACTTTTACTTTATATCAATCTCAATCCTTCCGTAAGGCTGTGGACTTGAATAAACTGTTCCCAAGCATTTACCAAACAAAACAAGAAGTAGAAGAGGCTTTGAAAAATCAGCCAGCTACTGCAAAAGTAAATGAAACAGTTTTAGATAAAGAAAAAGTTGATAACCAATCTGCTAAGCAAGCGATTTATGAATTTTTGAAAGATCTTTATCCTGATCTTAAAAAAGAAGAATATGTCAATCATGTCAGCAAGGAAGAAGTAGAAAGTCTTTTGAACAAGGCAAATCAACTCTTGGAACAAATCCATGAAGAAGGAATCAGACAATCCTTGGCAGAAGAAGTAGAAAATCTAAAAGCTGCCACAAACAAGGCTGATGCAGACTTGGATGAAGTAAACAGTCAGGTAAAAGATGTTTTGACTCGTATCGCTAGCGCCCTTCAACAAGAAAAGGAAAATGCTGAGCAAGATTCTCAGACACTTGTACTCTATCAAAAACTCTACGATATTCTCATGTCGCTTCACTCTTATTTAGAAAGTAATAATGGTTCTGATGAGGACTTTGATAAAGTGGATGCATTACTAGATCAACTTTCTGCTAAGAGTAAAGACAAAGCAGCTTTACTTGAATTGACAAAAGCTATTCTAGTTTTGAATCACCAAATCCAGTCAAAAGCTAGCGCAAGTGAAGAAACAAGTCCAGCAAGAAATGCTGAAGCAAATGGTGATAACACCAGTGCTGAGAACCAACCAAACGCAACTACAGAATCTAACAGCGAAACTGCTAGCGACGAAAACAAAGCAAGCAACACAAGAGATTCTAAACCTGCTGAATTAACTTCAGAAAAGGGATCAACTGAATCTACAACAAGCACTGGTAATCAAGAAAAAGCAGTAGAATAAACAGAAAGGCGAAGTAGCTGAGCCACCTCGTCTTTTTAGCCTTTATAAGCTACGATGCCAATGATGGTATCAACTGCACGTTCCATAGTCTGAAGGCTAACGTATTCAAAACGTCCGTGCATATTTTCGCCACCTGCAAAGATATTCGGAGTTGGGATTCCCATAAAGGAAATCTTAGAGCCGTCTGTTCCACCCCGGATTGGTTCGATAATAGGCGTGATACCTAGATCTTCCATAACGGCTTTAGCAACGGTAATTGGAGTCATATCTTTTTCAATGACTTCTTTCATATTGTAGTACTGGTCTGTCAAGTTGAGAGTGACACGGTTGCTCCCAAGTTCTTGATTCATCTTATCAGCGATAGATTGCATGGATGCTTTACGCGCTTCAAAGGCATCTTTTTCAAAATCACGAATGATGTAGCTTGCACGCGCCTCCTCAACACTACCTGTCACATCCATTAGATGGTAAAAACCTTGGTAACCTTCAGTTAACTCAGGTCGGTCATTTTCTGGAAGTTGATTATGAAAATCAATTGCTAGCTGAAGGGCATTGACCATCTGCCCTTTGGCAGTACCAGGGTGGACATTACGGCCTTGGAAATGCAATTCAGCACCAGCGGCTGAGAAAGTCTCGTACTGAAGTTCACCTAGTGGACCACCATCAACAGTGTAGGCAAAATCCACATCAAAATCTTCTGCATCAAATTTATTAGCACCAACACCGATTTCCTCATCTGGACCAAAACCAACACGAATCTCACAGTGTTTGATTTCAGGATGAGCAGTCAGATATTCAATAGCTGTCATAATCTCAGCAATACCAGACTTGTCATCAGCACCTAGCAAGGTTGTTCCATCAGTTGTAATGAGCGTTTGGCCTGGATATTTCTCAAGACTCTTGAAGTCGGCTGGATCCAGTTTAAAACCAGAATTTCCAAGTTCAATCACACCACCATCGTAGTTTTCAATTACCTGTGGATTGACTCCTTCAGCATTAAAATCAGCAGTATCCATGTGGGAGATGAAGCCAATCTTACGTGTTAAAGATGGATCATTGGCTGGCAAGGTTCCAATAGCAAAACCATTCGGTAGATAGTAAACATTTTGCAGTCCAACACGTTTCATTTCAGGAATTAGGACATTTGTTGCGAAGTCAACCTGACTCTGTGTACTTGGAGTAGTAGTAGAGTGTTCATCAGAGCGCGTGTTGACCTTAACGTAGGTTAAGAAGCGGTCCAAGAGATTTGGATAAGTCATAAAAAACTCCTTTTGAATTTATTTTTTCCATTGTATCATAGAAAGAAGAGAAAAACAAAAGACAGAAGTTAGGGCAATCTGCTATGTTAGCGTTTACTTATCAGTGGATTCATGATAAAATAAACTTGATAAAAACATCACAAGGAAGCGATTATGAAAAAAGCAATTTTAATGATGACCTTCGGTTCGCCAGAAGAGATTACCTTTGAAGGTGTAGCTGATTTTTTCACAAATATTCGTCGTGGAGTGAGACCTCAAGACCACGAGATTCAGACTCTCTATGATAATTATGTACGAATTGGAGGCACGCCTCTGCAAAAAATTACCCGTCAAGAGGTTGCCTTGGTAGAAGCTAGGCTGGGGAATGAATACAGTGTCTACTTTGCTAATAAGTTTTCCAGTCCCTTTATTCCAGATGTGATCGGTCAAATGGAAGCAGACGGAATTGAACAGTGTATTTGTTTGATTTTGGAGCCTCATTATTCTTTCTACTCTGTCATGGGCTATGAAAAATTTTTAGAAAGCAAACAAATTCAATTTTTGGTCATTAAGGACTGGTATCAGGAAGAAGCACTTTTAAACTATTGGGCAGATGAAATTGCTAAAATTTTAAAAGAAGAAGTAAAGCAGGATAGCTTTAAAGTCATCTTTTCAGCCCATAGTGTGCCCATTTTTGCCTTGGATTTTGGAGATCCTTATATCGATCAAATTTTCGAAAATAGCAAGTTAGTTGCTGAAAAACTAGGTTTGAGTTCCGATCAATATACAAATACCTGGCAAAGTGAGAGTGATATTGGGATTCCATGGATTAAGCCAGATGTTTTGGAGTATCTCAGAGAACAGACAGAACATCCAGACCATTATATTTTTGTTCCAATCAGCTTTATCAGTGAGCACATTGAAGTCTTGTTTGATAATGATGTGGAATGTTATGACTTGTGTCAGGAATTTGGGGTAAACTACCATCGTCCACCAATGCCAAATACAGATTCTCGCTTGATTGATGCCTTGGTCAATACAGTTAGAGCCAATGAACATCAAGAGTTTAAGGAATTTCTCCCAGAAGAAGAGACCTTTGATGAGTTAGTTCCTTCAGACGAGACGAAAAACATTTTGGCTGAATCTCAAGATTTACAAATGCCGGAATTTGTGAAAAAACTGATTGAGAAAAAAGGGCGGGAGAATGTTAAGATGCCTTATCTTATCAAGAAGATGCTAGAAAAAGCAGGCAAGTTGCCCAAAGAGTAAAGAAAAAGGATTTAGCTTTGTGCTAGATCCTTTTAATCGATTATTTTTTCTCAAGAAGGGCTTTGATTTCTTGAAGGACTTCCAATTCGGTTGGTTTTTTTTCGTCAGTTTTTTCTTCCTTTATACCAGTCAGTTTCTGTGCTTTTTCAATACCCTTGATAATAAAGAAGAGGGCGGTACCCACAAAGATAAAATTGATAATAGCACTTAAAAAGTTACCATAGCCGACTCCATGCCAAGAAAGTTGAGCGATACGTTCGACTTTAGCAGCTTTCAAAGCGGGATTTAAAATAAGAGGAGTGATAATGTCGTTTACAAGTGAAGTAACGATAGCACCAAAAGCAGAGGCAATGACAACACCGACAGCAAGGTCAATAACATTTCCTCGAAGCAAGAACGATTTTAGATTTTTTAACATACTGTTTTCCTTTCAATGTTTCGTGTTTCATTGTATCCTAAATCATTATAGAAGGCAATTAAAAGGCTCATAAATGGAGCATTATTTTCTAAAAATATAGATCTTGCTCAAGATATAATTGATGATAATAATGAGTATTTGTGCAATTATTGTTTCAATTGCATTTACCTTATCAGGATTTTCGTTTACAAATTGCCCTATGATATGAGGGAATTGAGTTACAAAGAGAAAAGTTAAAAACAAGTCTAACAGAAAAGTAGAAAGGCGGGCAAGAAAAAATTTCACTAAACGGATAAGCCGATTCTTCCTTGCTTGCTTAAATACAAGCCTATCATTTGTGATAAAGGCAAATAGGATACCAAATATATTTGCCAAGGCCGTAGCAAGAAGTTCCTGATGAGTTAGTTGATAAATGACCAATCGCGAGAGAATCGAAACTAGAGTTGTTGCAAGGCCAAAAAAGAGATAGGCTAAGATTTCATTGTTAAAAAATTTTTGAATAGGTTTTTTCATGCTTTAAGTATAGCATAAAGCAGGCTATTGTGCTATACTAGTAAGGTTGAATAAAGCAACCCTTGGTGCTTAGCTTCTTTCACCAAGCATATTACACGCGGATAACCGCCAAAGGAGAAAAAATGAAAAAATTAACTATTCGTGATGTTGCAGATATTGCAATCGTTGCTGCTATTTATGTCGTTTTGACTGTCACACCGCCCCTAAATGCCATCAGCTATGGTGCTTATCAGTTTCGTATTTCAGAAATGATGAACTTTATGGCTTTTTACAATCCCAAGTACATCATCGGAGTTACTATCGGTTGTATGATTGCTAATTTCTTTAGCTTCGGACTACTAGATGTCTTTGTTGGTGGCGGATCAACCTTGGTATTCCTCAGTTTAGGTGTTTGGCTTTTTGCAAAATATAGCAAGGATTACCTCTTTAACGGATTGATTCGAAAAGATCATTTCTTCTTTTCAATCCTCTTTTCAATTTCCATGTTTACCATCGCTGCAGAGTTAAATATTGTAGCAGAATTACCATTTTTCCTTACTTGGTTTACAACAGGAATTGGTGAATTTGCCTCATTGATTATTGGAGCGATTATCATTGGTAAAATTGGTCGTCGAATCGATTTAAGCAAATAGAACAGGACAAGCTAGGTAGCCTTTACCTGGCTTTTTCTTATGGAAAATTTCTAAGAAAACTTGACAAGTTTTTCTGATTATAGTATACTTACTTAAGTAAGCTGATTTAGCTCAGTTGGCAGAGCGCATCCATGGTAAGGATGAGGTCGCCGGTTCAATCCCGGCAATTAGCATGATATGTATAGGGAAACTCTTGAATACGAGAGTTTTTTGTTATACTCGATCGAAAAAATTTCTTATTGACAAAATCAAGTATCTCTAGTAATATAGAATATGCGATGAGTCGATAGGTAGTCTTCGGACTACTATTGAGCATAAGGAGGTCATAACGCAGGAGCGGACCTTGATGAGTTGTGTGAACCTGCTCATCACATGAAGATGCCTCTTAGTCCCTAGTCTAACGACTGGGGATTTTTATTTTCCAAAAAATGATGAAAAAGCTTTGCAATTCATGGAAAAAGTAGTATAATACTTCTATTATAGAAATTTTTAGAAAATTCCGAAAGAGGTTATTTATGGGATATACAGTTGCTGTAGTCGGCGCGACAGGTGCTGTCGGTGCTCAGATGATAAAAATGTTGGAAGAATCAACACTTCCAATCGATAAAATTCGTTTACTTGCTTCTGCACGTTCAGCAGGCAAGACTTTGAAATTTAAAGATCAAGATATTACGATTGAAGAAACGACTGAAACAGCTTTTGAAGGAGTTGATATTGCTCTCTTTTCAGCAGGTGGTTCTACATCAGCTAAGTATGCACCATACGCAGTGAAAGCTGGAGCGGTAGTAGTAGATAATACATCTTACTTCCGTCAAAATCCAGACGTTCCTTTGGTTGTTCCAGAGGTCAATGCTCACGCACTTGATGCCCACAATGGGATCATTGCCTGCCCTAACTGTTCAACAATTCAAATGATGGTGGCTCTTGAGCCAGTTCGCCAAAAATGGGGCTTGGACCGTATCATTGTTTCAACTTACCAAGCAGTTTCAGGTGCTGGTATGGGAGCAATTCTTGAGACACAACGTGAACTTCGTGAAGTCTTGAATGATGGTGTAACCCCACGTGATTTGCATGCCGAAATCTTGCCTTCAGGTGGTGACAAGAAACATTATCCTATCGCCTTCAATGCTCTTCCACAAATTGATGTCTTCACTGACAATGATTACACTTATGAAGAGATGAAGATGACTAAGGAAACTAAGAAAATCATGGAAGATGATAGTATTGCCGTTTCAGCAACATGTGTTCGTATTCCAGTCTTATCAGCTCACTCTGAGTCTGTTTATATCGAAACAAAAGAAGTGGCTCCAATCGAAGAAGTCAAAGCAGCTATCGCAGCCTTCCCGGGTGCTGTTCTTGAAGATGATGTAGCTCATCAAATTTATCCTCAAGCTATCAATGCAGTTGGTTCGCGTGATACCTTTGTTGGTCGTATCCGTAAAGACTTGGATGCTGAAAAAGGAATCCACATGTGGGTTGTTTCAGACAACCTGCTCAAAGGTGCTGCTTGGAACTCAGTTCAGATTGCTGAAACTCTTCATGAACGTGGCTTGGTTCGTCCAACAGCTGAATTGAAATTTGAATTAAAATAGTCATATCGTTTAGGAGTTCAGATGAACTCCTTCTTTGAAATAGAGAGGTGTTTTCATGTCTTATCAAGATTTAAAAGAGTGTAAAATCATCACAGCCTTTATTACCCCCTTCCATCAGGATGGTTCCATCAACTTTGATGCTATTCCAGCCTTGATTGAGCATTTGTTGGCTCATCATACGGATGGAATTCTTCTCGCAGGGACCACTGCTGAGAGTCCAACCTTGACTCACGATGAAGAGTTGGAGTTGTTTGCGGCTGTACAAAAGATTGTCAATGGACGCGTTCCTTTGATTGCGGGTGTTGGTACCAATGATACGCGTGACTCTATCGAGTTTGTCAAAGAAGTCGCGGAATTCGGCGGTTTTGCTGCTGGACTTGCTATTGTGCCTTACTACAACAAACCTTCTCAAGAAGGAATGTATCAGCATTTTAAAGCCATTGCAGATGCTTCTGACCTACCAATTATTATCTATAACATTCCAGGGCGTGTAGTTGTCGAATTGACTCCAGAAACCATGCTTCGCTTAGCTGACCATCCAAATATTATTGGTGTCAAAGAATGTACCAGCTTGGCCAATATGGCTTACTTGATTGAGCACAAGCCAGAAGAGTTCTTGATTTATACAGGTGAGGATGGAGATGCTTTCCATGCCATGAACCTTGGTGCGGATGGGGTTATTTCTGTTGCCTCTCATACAAATGGGGATGAGATGCACGAAATGTTTACTGCCATTGCAAAAAGCGATATGAAGAAAGCCGCAGCTATTCAACGTAAATTCATTCCTAAGGTCAATGCCCTCTTCTCTTATCCAAGTCCTGCTCCTGTCAAGGCAGTTCTTAACTATATGGGATTTGCAGCTGGACCAACTCGTCTACCTCTTGTTCCAGCACCAGAAGAAGATGCCAAACGCATTATCAAGGTTGTTGTAGATGGCGACTACGAAGCGACTAAGGCAACTGTAACAGGTGTCTTAAGACCAGATTACTAATAAGACAATAAAATCCATGACCGCAATAACGAGCATGGATTTTTCTTATTTTCCTAAACAGAATTGGCTAAAGAGTTGGGTGATGAGTTCATCTGGAGCAGCATCTCCAGTGATTTCTCCGAGGATTTCCCAAGTACGAGTCAAGTCAACTTGAAGCAAGTCAACTGGCATCCCTAGTTCAAGACCTTGGTTAACAGCTTGTAGGCTTTCAACTGCTTTTTCAATCAGGGAAATGTGACGAGCATTTGACAGGTAGGTTGCGTCTTGCTCAACCAAACCAGCATTTTCAAAGAAGAGGTTGTTGATTCTCTCTTCAATCTTATCGATATTTTGATTTTTAAGGACTGAAATGCGAATGACATCTTCTGGAAGTTCAGAGGTTTCAATAACTTCTGGCAGGTCAGTTTTGTTAAGGAGAATAATTCGGTTGGTTTCTTGGCTGATTTCTAGGAGTTGGCGGTCTTGGGCGGTTAGTGGTTCACTAGCATTTAACACTAGTAGTACTAGGTCAGCTTCCTTGAGGGCTTTTTTTGAACGCTCGACACCGATTTGTTCAACGATATCATCCGTTTCACGAATACCAGCTGTGTCAATCAATTTTAGGGGAACACCGTTGATGTTGACGTATTCTTCAATGACATCACGTGTCGTACCAGCAATATCGGTTACGATTGCCTTATCTTCACGTAAGAGGTTGTTGAGAAGGCTTGATTTCCCAACGTTGGGGCGTCCGATGATGGCAGTGGAAATTCCTTCACGAAGGATTTTACCGCGACGGGCTGTTCTAAGGAGATTGGTTAGTAATTGTTCAAACTCCATTGTCTTTTCTCGGACCACAGCAGTAGTCGCTTCTTCAACATCGTCATACTCAGGATAGTCGATATTGACCTCGACTTGGGCAAGTGTGTTAAGGATTTCTTGACGGATATTGTTAATAAGGTCAGAAAGTGAGCCGTCTAATTGTTTAACTGCAATGTTCATAGCCTTGTCTGTCTTAGCACGGATGATGTCCATAACGGCTTCAGCCTGAGTCAAGTCAACACGTCCATTTAGGAAGGCACGTTTGGTAAATTCACCAGGTTCTGCCAACCGAGCTCCTTCACGGATAGCTAGCTGGAGAATCTCATTGGTCACCGCAATCCCACCGTGAGTGTTAATCTCGATAATATCTTCACGAGTGAAGGTTTTTGGAGACTTCATGGCTCCAACCATAACCTCGTCCATGACCTTACCATTTTGAGGGTCAACGATGTGACCGTAGTTAAGTGTATGGCTAGCAACCTGACTCAAGTATTTTCCTTTAAAAATCTTTTGCGCAATAGCAAAACTTTCTGTTCCGCTCAAGCGGACAATACCAATAGCCCCTTCACCTAGTGGAGTAGAGATAGCAGCGATGGTATCAAATTCTCGTGTAATCATAATGTTTCCTTTAATCAATAACTCTTTTCTTGGAAATTTTTCCAAGTCTCTTTTCAAATTGTAACAAATTTGAACTATTTCTTCAATGGATGCTACTTGGAGATTGAAAAAGCCTAAGCAATTCTGCTTAAGCTAGCTTATTTAGTACGCATTTCCCCTTGTGGGAAGTAAGTTCCTTCTGGCATGTCGTTGATGATGACATGGACAGCAGATTGAGGGGCTCCAGTGTTGCGGACAACTGCTTCCGTTACTTCCTTAGCAAGAGCTTTCTTTTGCTCGAGCGTGCGTCCTTCAAATAAATCGATGCGTACAAATGGCATAATAGCTTCCTCCACTAGTTTTGATTTCTTCCATTTTACCACATTTTGCCGTTTAAAGCTTCAGAAAATTATGATATACTAGAATGTAGCAAAAATTTAGAAATGGACGTGAAGCAAGAAACATGGCACAGTTGTATTATCGTTATGGGACCATGAACTCTGGTAAAACGATTGAGATTCTCAAAGTGGCCTATAACTACGAGGAGCAAGGAAAAGGTGTTGTCATTATGACCTCGGCTCTGGATACGCGTGACGGTGTTGGCTATGTGTCGAGTCGAATTGGCATGAAACGCCCTGCCCTTGCGATTGAGGAAACAACGGATATCTTTGGCTATATCCGAGACCTACCAGAAAAACCTTATTGTGTTTTGGTCGATGAAGCCCAGTTTCTTAAACGCCACCATGTTTACGACCTAGCTCGTGTTGTGGACGAGTTAGACATACCCGTCATGGCTTTTGGCTTGAAAAATGACTTTCGCAATGAATTGTTCGAAGGTTCCAAATATCTCTTGCTTTTAGCAGACAAGATTGACGAAATCAAGACCATCTGTCAGTATTGCAAGAAAAAGGCGACCATGGTGTTGCGAACACAGGATGGACTGCCCGTTTACGATGGAGAACAGATCCAGATTGGTGGTAATGAAACCTATATCTCGGTTTGCCGTAAACATTATTTTGCCCCTGAAATCAATAAGGAGAATGAAGAAAAATGAACATCTATGATCAACTACAAGCTGTAGAAGACCGTTATGAAGAACTAGGAGAATTGCTGAGTGACCCTGATGTCGTTTCAGACACCAAGCGTTTTATGGAGCTTTCAAAAGAAGAAGCTTCCAATCGTGACACCGTAATAGCCTACCGTGAGTATAAACAAGTCCTTCAAAATATCGTCGATGCCGAAGAGATGATTAAGGAATCAGGCGGAGATGCGGACTTGGAAGAAATGGCCAAGCAAGAACTCAAAGATGCCAAGGCTGAAAAAGAAGAATATGAAGAAAAACTGAAAATTTTGCTCCTTCCAAAGGATCCAAACGATGACAAGAATATCATCCTTGAAATCCGTGGAGCAGCTGGTGGAGACGAAGCGGCACTTTTCGCTGGAGATTTGCTAACTATGTACCAAAAGTATGCGGAAGCCCAAGGTTGGCGCTTTGAAGTCATGGAAGCCTCTATGAACGGTGTCGGTGGTTTTAAAGAAGTGGTTGCTATGGTTTCTGGTCAGTCGGTTTACTCTAAACTCAAGTACGAATCAGGTGCCCACCGTGTGCAACGTGTCCCTGTGACAGAAAGCCAAGGCCGTGTTCATACTTCGACAGCGACAGTTCTTGTTATGCCAGAAGTTGAAGAGGTTGAATACGACATTGATCCAAAAGACCTTCGTGTCGACATCTATCACGCCTCTGGTGCTGGTGGACAGAACGTCAACAAGGTTGCGACAGCCGTTCGTATCGTTCACTTGCCAACCAATATTAAAGTTGAGATGCAGGAAGAACGTACCCAGCAGAAGAACCGTGAGAAAGCCATGAAAATCATCCGTGCGCGTGTTGCTGACCACTTTGCACAAATTGCTCAGGATGAACAAGACGCTGAGCGTAAATCAACAATCGGTACTGGTGACCGTTCAGAACGTATTCGTACTTATAACTTCCCACAAAACCGTGTCACAGACCACCGTATCGGCTTGACTCTCCAAAAACTAGATACTATTTTGTCTGGTAAATTGGATGAGGTTGTGGATGCTTTGGTGCTCTATGACCAAACACAAAAATTAGAAGAATTAAATAAATAATGATATTAGCTCAATTATTTTCAGATTTTGAAGAAGAGTTGATAAGACAAGGAGAGGAAGCTGAAAGCCTCTCTTTTGTCTATCGTGGCCTGAAAAATCTTCCTTTCACAGATTTTGTTTTTGCCCTCCAGAAAGAGGTAACAGAGGAAGAAAAACAATTTGTAAAAGGAATTTTTCAACAGTTAGTAGATCATAAACCGGCACAGTACATCATTGGACAGGCAGATTTTTATGGAATGCAGTTAACAGTTGATGAGCGAGTATTGATCCCTCGTCCAGAAACAGAGGAGTTGGTGGAGCTTATCCTGGCTGAAAATCCTGAGACGAATCTTTCAGTTCTGGATATTGGAACAGGAAGTGGAGCTATTGCTCTCGCCCTAGCAAAAAATAGACCAGCTTGGTCAGTGACAGCAGCAGATATTTCCCGAGATGCCTTAGATTTAGCTAATGAAAATGCTAAAAATCAAAATCTTCAAATATTTTTAAAAAAATCTGACTGTTTTACAGAAATTTCTGAAAAATATGATATAATTGTTTCCAATCCACCCTATATCTCTCGTGAAGATGAGTCAGAGGTCGGCTTGAATGTCTTGCGTTCGGAGCCTCATCTAGCTCTCTTTGCAGACGAGGATGGCCTAGCTATTTACCGTAGAATTGCGGAAGATGCAAAAGACTATCTCAAAGATGGTGGTAAGATTTACCTTGAAATTGGATACAAGCAAGGTCAAAGTGTTCCTGAACTTTTTAGGAAACATCTTCCTGAAAAGCGAGTACGAATACTCAAGGACCAATTTGGTCAAGATAGGATGGTCGTGGTTGATGATGGACAGGATTAGACAAGAGTTGGAAAAGGGCGGAGCAGTCGTTCTGCCTACAGAGACGGTTTATGGTCTTTTTGCCAAGGCGCTAGACGAAAAAGCAGTTGACCATGTTTACCAGCTCAAACGTCGTCCTAGAGATAAGGCACTCAATCTCAATATCGCCTCTCTCGAGGACATCTTGCACTTTTCAAAGAATCAGCCAACTTATCTACAAAAACTTGTAGAGACCTTTTTGCCAGGTCCCTTGACCATTATCCTTGAAGCCAATGACCGAGTTCCCTATTGGGTCAATTCTGACCTTGCAACTGTTGGATTTCGGATGCCTAGTCACCCTATCACACTGGATTTAATTCGAGTGACAGGGCCCTTGATTGGACCGTCTGCCAATATTTCAGGTCAGTCAAGTGGTGTAACCTTTGAACAAATTCTGAAGGATTTTGACCAAGAGGTTCTGGGTCTGGAAGACGATGCTTTTCTAACTGGACAGGATTCAACTATTTTGGACTTGTCGGGAGACAAGGTGAAAATCTTACGCCAAGGGGCCATTAAGCGAGAAGATATTCTTGCTCGGTTGCCAGAGATTTCTTTTGAGGAGGAATAAAATGCTAAGAGATTTGCAAGAAACAGATGTGAAAGCTATATGTGAGATCAACCAAGAGGCTTTAGGCTATTCTTTTAGTTCAGAGGAAACGGCTAGCCAACTAGCTAGACTATCTCAGTATTCTCATCATTTCCTACTTGCTTATGAGGATGAAGTTAGTCATGCCTTGCTTGGATATGTCCACGCTGAGGTCTATGAATCACTTTATTCTAAAGCAGGATTTAATATCTTAGCCTTAGCAGTTTCACCTCAAGCACAAGGTCAAGGTATTGGTAAAAGTTTACTACAAGGGTTGGAAGAAGAAGCAAAAAGACGTGGTTATGGGTTTATCCGCTTAAACTCTGCCGATCATCGTCTGGGAGCTCATGCATTTTATGAAAAAGTTGGTTATACTTGTGATAAAATGCAGAAACGGTTTATTCGCATCTTTTAGTTTGATTTTCTAATAAGAAAATGAAACTAATGGACTAGTCACACAATAAAAGGAGAAGACCTATGATTTTTGACAAAGATGATTTTAAAGCATACGATGCTGATCTCTGGAATGCTATTGCCAAAGAAGAAGAACGACAACAAAACAACATTGAGTTGATTGCTTCGGAAAACGTAGTTTCCAAGGCTGTTATGGCAGCTCAAGGGTCTATCTTGACAAACAAATATGCCGAGGGTTACCCAGGCCGCCGTTATTATGGTGGAACGGATGTGGTAGACGTGGTAGAGACTCTTGCTATTGAACGCGCAAAAGAAATTTTCGGTGCAAAATTTGCTAATGTCCAACCTCACTCAGGAAGCCAAGCCAACTGTGCGGCTTACATGGCCTTGATTGAACCAGGTGATACCGTTATGGGGATGGATTTAGCAGCAGGTGGACACTTGACCCACGGAGCTCCAGTTAGCTTCTCAGGTCAAACCTACAACTTTGTTTCTTATAGTGTAGATCCTGAAACGGAATTATTGGACTTTGATGCTATATTGAAGCAAGCCCAAGAAGTAAAACCAAAACTGATTGTAGCTGGTGCTTCAGCCTATTCTCAAATTATCGACTTTTCAAAATTCCGTGAAATTGCGGACGCTGTTGGGGCTAAACTTATGGTAGATATGGCTCATATCGCTGGTTTGGTTGCTGCTGGTCTTCACCCAAGTCCAGTACCATATGCTCATATCACTACAACAACGACTCACAAAACCCTTCGTGGACCTCGTGGTGGTTTGATTTTGACTAATGACGAAGAACTTGCTAAGAAAATCAATTCAGCTATTTTCCCTGGTATTCAGGGTGGTCCTTTGGAGCACGTTGTGGCGGCTAAAGCTGTTTCCTTCAAAGAAGTTTTGGATCCAGCCTTCAAGGAATATGCTGCTAATGTTATCAAGAACAGCAAGACTATGGCAGCTGTCTTCTTACAAGACCCTGATTTTCGTATTATTTCTGGTGGGACTGAAAACCACCTCTTCCTAGTGGATGTGACTAAGGTTGTAGAAAACGGAAAAGTTGCTCAAAACTTGCTGGATGAAGTCAATATTACCCTAAATAAAAACTCAATCCCATATGAAACCTTGTCACCATTCAAGACAAGTGGTATTCGTATCGGATCTGCAGCCATTACTGCACGTGGATTTGGTGAAGAAGAAAGTCGCAAAGTGGCTGAACTCATCATTAAAACCCTTAAAAATGCAGAAAATAAAGCTGTCTTAGAAGAAGTGAGAAGTGCAGTTAAAGAATTGACAGATGCCTTCCCATTATACGAGGACTAAAACTTTTATGGATATTTATATTAAGAAAGCCATTATTCACCAGTTCAGTCCGGATGATACCGAGCTGTTCCTAGCGGATAAGCTTCTCAATATTACTCCAAAAATCGAAGAATACCTGCGTAAAAAAATTGAACGTGTGTATTCAGATGAAGCCAAGACTGGGATTTTCGAAGAAGAAAATCCCTTCTTCAATCATATCACAGACGATTTGTTGGAGACATCAGTAACACTGGCTAATCTCTGGAAAGAGGAGTTCAGCATTTCAGAAAATCTTAAGACCAATGACTTGATTTTTGTGCAATTTTCTAAAGAAGGTGTAGAACATTTTGCTTTCTTACGAATTGCTCTGCGTGAGACCTTGACTCACCTTGGAGGAGAAGTTGATAATCCAATCAAGCTGACTCAGAATAATCTGCCTGGATTTGGAACGGGTGCCGACGAAGCCTTGGTGGTCAATCTTCAGAGTCGCAAGTACCATCTGATTGAAAAACGCATCAAGTACAACGGGACTTTTTTGAACTATTTTTCAGATAATCTTCTTGCTGTCGTCCCTAAGATTTCACCCAAGAAATCTATCAAAGAACTGGAAAAAACGGCACAGCGCATTGCTGAAACCTTTAACACAGACGATTTTCAATTTCAATCCAAGGTCAAATCAGCGATTTTCAACAACTTAGAAGAAAGCAATGAATTGTCACCTGAAAAATTGGCCAATGACCTTTTTGACAACAATCTGACGGCTCGTTTGAGTTTTATTGACCAAGTCAAAGAATCAGTGCCAGAGCCAGTTCAATTTGATGAAATTGATGCCAGTCGTCAATTAAAGAAATTTGAAAATCAAAAACTCTCCTTGTCAAATGGAATTGAGCTCATCGTTCCCAATAACGTCTATCAAGATGCCGAGTCTGTTGAGTTTATCCAAAATGATAATGGAACCTACTCTATCTTAATCAAAAATATCGAGGATATCCAAAGTAAATAATGTTTAAACGAATTCGAAGAGTGCTTGTACTAGCAGTCTCCCTTTTTGCTGGATATAAAGCTTATCACGTTCACCAAGATGTCAAGCAAGTCATGACCTATCAACCCATGGTGCGAGAAATCTTGAGTGAAAAAGACACCCCAGCAAACGAAGAGCTTGTGCTCGCTATGATTTATACCGAAACAAAAGGAAAAGAAGGCGATGTTATGCAGTCTAGTGAGTCTGCAAGTGGTTCCACCAACACCATCAATGATAACGCCTCTAGCATTCGGCAAGGCGTTCAAACTCTGACAGATAATCTCTATCTGGCCCAGAAGCAGGGTGTTGATGTCTGGACGGCTGTTCAAGCCTATAATTTTGGACCTGCCTATATCGATTTTATCGCCCAAAATGGTAAGGAAAACACCTTGGCTCTGGCCAAACAGTACTCTCGTGAGACTGTTGCTCCCTTGCTTGGTAATACCACTGGAAAGACTTATAGTTATATTCACCCTATTTCCATTTTTCACGGTGCCGAACTCTATGTAAATGGAGGAAACTATTACTATTCTAGACAGGTTCAACTCAACCTATACATCATCAAATGTTTCACTCTCTTTTCAACATCTGGCTAGTTCAGGTGTTTTTGTTATAAGTTTTCTTTAAGATAGATATATTACTCTAGAAAGGTAAAGGAGGGAATTCCCTATGAGAAAGAAACTCTTTCTGACCAGTGCTGCGGTCTTGTGGGCAGTAACAGCTATGAATAGCGTCCATGCAGCAACAGATGTGCAAAAAGTTATCGATGAAACCTACGTCCAACCTGAATATGTCCTAGGTTCATCATTGTCTGAAGACCAAAAAAATCAAACTCTTAAGAAATTAGGCCACAATGCCTCAACAGACACCAAAGAACTCAAGACCATGACACCTGATGTCTATTCTAAAATCATGAATGTAGCAAATGACTCTAGTTTACAGTTGTATTCATCAGCCAAGATTCAAAAACTAGGTGACAAATCACCACTTGAGGTCAAGATTGAAACACCAGAAAACATCACTAAGGTGACTCAGGATATGTACCGAAATGCAGCCGTAACTTTGGGTGTGGAACACGCCAAAATCACTGTAGCAGCACCTATTCCCGTTACAGGTGAGAGTGCCTTAGCTGGGATTTACTATTCGCTGGAAGCTAATGGAGCCAAGGTGCCACAAGCCAACAAAGATTTGGCTCAAGAAGAGTTGAAGGCTTTGTCCGATATCAATGCTGAAAATAAGGACAAATCAGCTTATGATGCTAATAAATTAAACGTTGCCCTAGCTGATATCAAGTCAGGACTCGCCAAAGCGAAGGAAAGCAAGGGAAATCTGACAGAGGAAGATGTCCGCAAAATCGTTGAAGATACCTTGAAAAATTACAAACTTGATCAGGTTATAACAGGAAACCAGATTAATATCATCATCAATTTTGCTTTGAATCTCTCAAAGAGTGATATCCTCAGCAATGCAGACTTCACTAAAACCTTAAATGACCTTAAACAAAGTATCGTATCACAAGCTGGCGATAGTTTTAAAAATATCAACCTTAATTTTGATGCTGATAAGGCGCTAGAAGACGGGGGTAACTTCTTAAGTTCCCTCTGGCAAACCCTTGTCAACTTCTTTAAGAGTTTTGGTTCTTAAGAAATTTCATGGTATAATAGATGGTAACCGTAACGTTGCCGTCTTTTTTGTCGGCCAATAGAAAGAGAAGAGAATGTTAAAGAAAAACGATATTGTAGAAGTTGAAATTATTGATTTGACCCACGAAGGTGCAGGAGTTGCCAAGGTGGATGGTTTGGTCTTTTTTGTAGAGAATGCTTTACCGAGTGAAAAAATCCTCATGCGTGTCCTCAAAGTTAATAAAAAGATTGGTTTTGGGAAGGTTGAAGAATACCTTGTTCAATCACCACACCGTAATCAAGATTTAGATTTGGCTTACCTGCGTTCAGGAATAGCGGATCTAGGTCATCTTGCCTATCCAGAACAGCTCAAGTTTAAAACCAAGCAAGTCAAGGACAGTCTCTACAAGATTGCTGGGATTGCTGATGTAGAGGTTGCTGAGACCCTTGGTATGCAAAATCCAATCAAGTACCGCAACAAGGCACAGGTCCCTGTTCGTCGTGTTAATGGTGTCTTGGAAACAGGATTTTTCCGTAAGAATTCTCATGACCTCATGCCTTTGGAAGATTTCTTTATTCAGGATCCTGTGATTGACGAGCTAGTAGTAGCCCTACGCGACTTGCTCCGCCGTTATGATTTGAAACCTTATGATGAAAAGGAACAAGCTGGCTTGATTCGAAATCTTGTGGTGCGACGCGGACACTATTCAGGACAAATCATGGTCATTTTAGTAACAACTCGTCCTAAAATTTTTCGTGTCGACCAATTGATTGAACAACTAATCAAGCAATTTCCAGAGATTGTGTCTGTCATGCAGAATATCAACGACCAAAATACCAATGCGATTTTTGGTAAGGACTGGCGCACCCTTTATGGACAAGACTTTATCACTGACCAGATGTTGGGAAATGACTACCAAATAGCTGGACCCGCTTTTTACCAAGTCAATACTGAAATGGCGGAGAAGCTCTATCAAACAGCCATTGACTTTGCTGAATTAAAAGAAGATGATGTGGTCATTGATGCCTATTCTGGTATCGGGACGATTGGCCTCTCTGTTGCGAAACACGTCAAGGAAGTTTATGGTGTTGAAGTAATTCCAGAAGCGGTTGAGAATAGCAAGAAGAATGCTCAGCTGAATAATATTTCAAACGCCCACTATGTCTGTGATACAGCTGAAAATGCTATAAAAAATTGGCTTAAAGATGGAATTCAACCAAGCCTTATCCTAGTGGATCCACCAAGAAAAGGACTCACCGAGAGTTTTATCAAAGCTAGTACCCAAACAGGAGCTGAACGTATCGCCTATATCTCCTGCAATGTCGCAACCATGGCGCGTGATATTAAACTCTACCAAGAGTTAGGATATGAAGTGAAGAAAGTCCAGCCGGTTGACTTATTCCCTCAAACTCATCATGTTGAGTGTGTGAGTTTGTTAGTGAAACGCAGTTAATCCTCTAACTTTTTCATTTTAAGGCGAGAAGGCTTCAAAGCTCCACTGGAGCTTTGAACTCCCCAAACCTTTTGAGTCCCGCAAACGCATCATGTTGAGGCGGTATCACTGCTTGTACGAGCTGAGGAATCAGCGAAGTAGAAGTAGATTCTCCGCCCATGGGATAGGACTAATGAGGAGGGAAAACGAGGAAATGATATGGTAAGTCCGAAACGCTCAGTGTGTAAGCTTGTTGCTAAAAGCGTAAAAACCTTTGAACGAAAGGAATAATAGACTTCCTGCGAAACAAAATACAATACAATAAAACTATGGATGATGAAGCAAGTAAACAATTAAGCGATAGCCGTTTTAAGAGCCTTGTAGGTGTTCAGTTCAGCGCACGACATTTAAAGAGATGTTAGTTGTGTTAAAAACAGCTTATCAACGTAAACGCGCAAAAGTGGACGAAAACCCAAATTAAGCCTAGACGGTCTCCTGGTCTCCTCATGCTAACTATTCAATACATGCGAGAATAGAGCACTTATGAACAAATTGCGGCTGATTTTGGCATTCACGAAAGCAACTTAATCCGTCGGAGCCAATGGGTTGAAGCAACTCTTATTCAAAATAGTTTTACGATTTCAAATTCTGCCTTAATTCTGTAAAAATAGTAAAATTCGAAGGATTGTGAAGGATTGTAAGGTAAGAGTTTTTTTCTTTCTGAAAAAATGGTATAATAGCAATCAAAACTAGAAAATAAAACGGAATTTGGAACAGATTTGTCTGTATCCTAGTAGAGTGGTGATACTATGAAGATTAGTAAGAGGCACTTATTAAATTATTCCATCTTGATTCCCTACTTGCTTTTATCTATTTTGGGCTTGATTGTGGTCTATTCGACCACCAGTGCTATTTTAATCGAAGAAGGCAAGAGCGCCTTGCAATTGGTTCGAAATCAAGGAATCTTTTGGATTGTTAGTTTAATACTGATTGCCTTAATTTATAAATTAAGACTAGATTTTTTGAGAAATGAGCGACTAATCATTTTAGTTATCTTGATAGAAATGGTTTTATTGTTCTTGGCTCGTTTTATTGGTATTTCCGTAAACGGGGCATACGGTTGGATTTCGGTTGCAGGAGTAACTATTCAGCCAGCTGAGTACTTGAAAATCATTATTATTTGGTATTTGGCTCACCGATTCTCCAAACAGCAAGAAGAAATAGCTATTTATGATTTTCAAGTTTTGACTCAAAATCAATGGCTTCCCCGTGCTTTTAATGATTGGCGATTCGTTCTCCTAGTTCTGATTGGAAGTTTGGGAATTTTCCCTGATTTAGGGAATGCGACTATTTTAGTCTTGGTTTCCTTGATTATGTATACAGTTAGTGGAATCGCTTATCGCTGGTTTTCAACCATTCTGGCGCTCGTATCTGCCGCTTCTGTCTTTGTCTTGACCACTATCAGCCTAATCGGTGTTGAGACCTTTTCAAAAATTCCAGTATTTGGCTATGTGGCCAAGCGCTTTAGTGCCTTTTTTAATCCTTTTGCCGATCGTGCTGATGCGGGTCACCAGTTAGCTAATTCTTATTTTGCCATGGTCAATGGCGGTTGGTTTGGTCTAGGTCTTGGAAACTCGATTGAAAAACGAGGTTATTTACCAGAAGCTCATACAGACTTTGTCTTTTCTATCGTGATTGAAGAATTTGGCTTTGTTGGTGCTAGTCTTATTTTAGCTCTCTTGTTTTTCATGATTCTGCGAATTATCTTGGTCGGTATCCGAGCGGAGAATCCTTTTAATGCCATGGTTGCACTCGGTGTCGGAGGGATGATGTTGGTTCAGGTATTTGTCAATATCGGAGGGATTTCGGGCTTGATTCCATCTACAGGAGTGACTTTCCCCTTCTTATCCCAGGGTGGAAATAGTCTTCTAGTCTTATCAGTGGCAGTGGCCTTTGTCTTAAATATTGATGCCAGTGAAAAACGCGCTAAGTTGTACCGAGAATTGGAAAATCAACAAATGAACCTTCTGTGAAGTAGAATAAAGAAAGGATAGTCTATGTCTCTTCAAAAATTAGAAAATTATAGTAATAAAAGTGTTGTGCAAGAAGAAGTATTGATTCTAACAGAATTGCTGGAAGATATTACTAAAAATATGCTTGCCCCAGAGACCTTTGAAAAAATCATGCAGTTGAAAGAATTATCAACTCAAGAAGATTATCAAGGTCTAAACCGTCTAGTGACTAGCTTATCAAATGATGAAATGGTCTATATTTCACGCTATTTTTCAATCTTACCTCTTTTGATTAATATTTCAGAGGATGTGGATTTAGCTTATGAAATCAATCATCAAAATAATATTGATCAGGACTATTTAGGTAAATTATCTACAACGATCAAAATGGTTGCTGAAAAAGAAAATGCCGTTGAAATTCTTGAACACTTGAATGTTGTCCCTGTTTTGACAGCTCATCCAACACAAGTGCAACGAAAAAGTATGTTGGATTTAACAAATCATATTCATAGTCTTTTGCGTAAATACCGTGATGTTAAGTTGGGGTTGATCAATAAAGAAAAATGGCACAATGATTTGCGCCGTTATATCGAAATTATCATGCAGACAGACATGATTCGTGAGAAAAAATTAAAAGTGACTAACGAAATCACGAATGCTATGGAATATTACAACAGCTCCTTTTTGAAAGCTCTACCTCACTTGACGACGGAGTATAAGCGCTTAGCGCAAGCGCATGGTCTGGATTTAAAACAGGCTAAACCAATCACCATGGGTATGTGGATTGGTGGAGACCGTGATGGTAATCCCTTTGTTACAGCAGAGACCTTGAAACAGTCTGCACTCACTCAGTGTGAAGTCATCATGAACTACTATGATGAAAAGATTTACCAACTTTATCGTGAATTTTCTCTTTCAACTAGTATTGTCAACGTCAGCAAGCAAGTCAGAGAAATGGCTCGTCAATCCAAGGATAACTCGATTTACCGTGAAAAAGAGCTTTACCGTCGTGCCTTGTTTGATATTCAGTCAAAAATCCAAGCAACTAAAACCTATCTGATTGAGGATAAGGAAGTTGGGACTTGTTATGAAACCGCCAATGATTTCTACAAGGATTTGATTGCCATTCGAGATTCTCTACTGGAAAATAAGGGCGAGTCCTTGATTTCAGGTGATTTTGTGGAATTATTGCAGGCAGTAGAGATATTTGGTTTTTACCTAGCATCAATTGATATGCGACAAGACTCTAGCGTCTATGAAGCCTGTGTGGCAGAACTCTTGAAATCAGCAGGAATTCATTCTCGTTATAGCGAGTTAAGCGAAGAAGAAAAGTGTGACCTTCTCTTGAAAGAGTTAGAAGAAGATCCACGAATTCTTTCTGCGACTCACGCAGAAAAATCAGAACTATTAGCAAAAGAACTAGCTATTTTTAAGACGGCTCGTGTTTTGAAAGATAAGTTGGGAGATGATGTCATCCGTCAGACCATCATTTCACATGCAACCAGCCTTTCTGATATGCTAGAATTAGCTATTCTATTAAAAGAAGTAGGACTGGTGGATACGGAAAGGGCGCGTGTTCAGATTGTTCCCCTTTTTGAAACAATTGAAGACTTGGATCATTCAGAGGAAACAATGAGAAAATATCTTTCTCTTAGCCTTGCCAAAAAATGGATTGCCTCACGAAATAACTACCAAGAAATCATGCTTGGCTACTCTGACAGTAATAAAGATGGTGGTTACTTGTCATCATGTTGGACTCTCTACAAGGCTCAACAACAATTGACTGCTATTGGAGATGAATTTGGCGTTAAGGTTACCTTCTTCCATGGTCGTGGTGGTACTGTCGGTCGTGGTGGTGGGCCAACCTATGAAGCCATTACATCTCAACCGCTCAAGTCTATCAAGGATCGTATCCGCTTGACGGAGCAGGGTGAAGTAATTGGGAATAAATACGGTAACAAAGACGCCGCTTACTATAACCTTGAAATGCTAGTATCGGCAGCTATTAATCGTATGATTACTCAGAAAAAGAGCGATACCAATACCTCAAATCGTTATGAAGCCATTATGGATCAAGTAGTGGATCGTAGTTACGATATCTACCGTGATTTGGTCTTTGGTAATGAGCATTTCTATGATTATTTCTTCGAGTCAAGTCCAATCAAGGCTATTTCAAGTTTTAATATTGGTTCTCGTCCAGCCGCTCGTAAGACGATTACTGAAATCGGTGGTTTGCGTGCCATCCCTTGGGTATTCTCATGGTCACAGAGTCGTGTTATGTTCCCTGGATGGTACGGGGTTGGTTCAAGCTTCAAGGAATTTATCGATAAAAATCCAGAGAATATTGCTATCTTACGAGATATGTACCAAAATTGGCCTTTCTTCCAATCGCTTCTTTCAAATGTTGATATGGTCTTGTCAAAATCAAATATGAATATTGCTTTTGAATATGCTAAACTTTGTGAAGACGAGCAAGTTAAGGCCATCTATGAGACTATTTTAAATGAATGGCAAGTTACTAAGAACGTTATCTTGGCTATTGAAGGACATGACGAACTCTTAGCTGACAATCCATATCTAAAAGCTAGTCTGGATTACCGTATGCCTTACTTTAATATTCTCAACTATATTCAGTTAGAGTTGATTAAACGCCAACGTCGTGGAGAATTGTCCAGTGATCAAGAACGATTGATTCATATCACCATCAACGGAATTGCGACAGGATTGCGTAATTCAGGTTGATAATTTTCAAGAGTGAATATCAAAAAAATTCTAATAGACTATTGACAAGTAGTTTAAAAATGATATAATTTAACCATTCAGAAAAGTAATCGTACAAACTTTTTAGAGAGTCTGTGGTAGCTGAAAACAGATAAGTGGCGATGATGAAAATTGGGCTGAATGCTATTTAGAATTTGAAATCATAAAAATTCGGTGAGCACACCTTACAGTGCATCTCGTTATTGCGAGACAGAGCGATAGGGAAATTCCCTATAATTGAGGTGGTACCGCGCATCGACGTCCTCACACAAGTTTTTGTGTGAGGACTTTTTTGATGGAGGTTAGTATGGAAAGAAAACGATGGCGTCACTTGTTTATACTCAATGAAAATCAAAGTACAAACTAGGAAGCTAGCCGCANNCTACGGCAAGGTGAAGCTGACGTGGTTTGAAGAGATTTTCGAATAGTATTAGATAAGTGAAGTTTTTAAAGGAATTAAAAAGGAGAAATAGAATGAAAAATAAACGTTTAATTGGAATTATCGCTGCATTAGCAGTCTTAGTAGCAGGAAGCTTGATTTACTCTTCAATGAATAAATCAGAAGCTCAGAATAATAAGGATGAGAAGAAAATAGCCAAGATTGGTGTGCTTCAATTTGTGAGCCATCCATCCCTTGATTTGATTTATAAAGGGATTCAAGACGGACTTGCAGAAGAAGGATATAAAGATGATCAAGTTAAAATCGATTTTATGAACTCAGAAGGTGACCAAAGTAAGGTTGCGACAATGAGTAAACAATTGGTTGCAAATGGGAATGATCTTGTGGTTGGTATCGCAACACCAGCTGCTCAAGGTTTGGCTAGTGCCACAAAAGACCTACCGGTTATCATGGCTGCTATTACAGACCCAATTGGTGCTAACTTGGTTAAAGATTTGAAAAGACCAGGTGGCAACGTTACAGGGGTATCTGACCACAATCCAGCTCAACAACAAGTTGAACTCATCAAGACCCTGACACCGAATGTGAAAACAATCGGAGCTCTTTACTCAAGTAGCGAAGACAATTCAAAAACACAGGTCGAAGAATTTAAGGCTTATGCTGAAAAAGCAGGTCTGACAGTGGAAACATTTGCAGTTCCTTCAACAAATGAAATTGCCTCAACTGTCACTGTTATGACTAGCAAGGTAGATGCTATTTGGGTTCCAATTGATAACACCATTGCATCAGGATTTCCAACGGTTGTCTCTAGCAATCAAAGTTCTAAGAAACCAATTTATCCAAGTGCGGCAGCTATGGTAGAAGTAGGTGGTTTGGCATCCGTTGTAGTTGACCAACATGACCTTGGTGTGGCAACTGGAAAAATGATTGCGCAAGTTCTGAAAGGTGCAAAACCAGCTGATACCCCAGTCAATGTCTTTTCAACTGGTAAGTCAGTGATCAATAAAAAAATAGCTCAAGAACTAGGTATTACGATTCCTGAGTCTGTTCTCAAAGAAGCAGGACAAGTCATCGAATAAATAAGGTAGGGAGGAGGAGACTCTTCCCATTTTTTAAAAAGATGAATATAGAAAGGATTAAATAAAATATGATTGTTTCCATTATTTCTCAAGGATTTGTCTGGGCTATTCTAGGTCTGGGAATCTTTATGACATTTAGGATTTTGAACTTTCCAGATATGACAACAGAAGGTTCCTTCCCTCTTGGGGGAGCTGTTGCTGTCACTCTGATAACCAAAGGCGTGAACCCTTTTTTAGCGACACTGCTTGCTGTAGGAGCAGGTTGTTTGGCTGGTATGGCAGCAGGACTTCTTTATACAAAAGGGAAGATCCCAACTTTGCTCTCAGGGATTTTGGTGATGACTTCCTGTCACTCTATCATGCTCTTGATTATGGGACGTGCCAATTTAGGCTTACTTGGAACCAAGCAAATCCAGGATGTTTTGCCTTTTGATTCAGATTTGAACCAACTCTTGACAGGTCTTATCTTTGTCAGTTTTGTTATTGCTCTCATGCTCTTTTTCTTGGATACCAAACTCGGACAAGCCTATATTGCTACAGGTGACAATCCTGATATGGCTAGAAGTTTCGGGATTCATACTGGACGCATGGAGCTCATGGGCTTGGTCTTATCAAATGGTGTGATTGCCCTTGCAGGCGCTCTCATTGCCCAGCAAGAAGGGTATGCTGATGTATCTCGAGGAATCGGGGTTATCGTTGTGGGGCTTGCAAGTTTGATTATTGGAGAAGTTATTTTCAAGAGTTTGAGTTTGGCAGAACGTCTGGTTACCATCGTTGTAGGTTCTATCGCTTATCAATTCTTAGTGTGGGCGGTTATTGCGCTTGGCTTTAATACAAGTTACCTTCGTTTGTACAGCGCCGTGATTTTAGCAGTCTGCCTCATGATTCCAACATTTAAGCAAACCATCTTGAAAGGAGCCAAGTTAAGCAAATGACAGCAATTGTAGAATTAAAAAATGCAACCAAAATCGTTAAAAATGGCTTTGATGAAGAAAAGATTATTTTAAATGATGTTTCCTTAGAAATTTTTGAACGGGACTTTATCACGATTTTGGGCGGAAATGGTGCTGGGAAATCAACCCTTTTTAACACCATTGCAGGAACCTTGTCCTTAACCAGTGGAACCATCCGTATTTTAGGTGAGGATGTTACCAAGTTTTCACCAGAGAAGCGCGCTAAGTATCTGTCTCGAGTCTTCCAAGATCCAAAGATGGGAACAGCTCCTCGTATGACAGTGGCAGAGAATCTCTTGATTGCCAAGTTTCGTGGTGAAAAGCGTGGATTGTTACCAAGACGTCTGGCTAGCTATAAGGATGAGTTTCAGGCTACAATTGAAAAAGTAGGAAATGGTCTTGAGAAGCATTTGAATACACCGATTGAGTTTTTATCAGGTGGTCAAAGACAAGCCTTGAGTCTCTTGATGGCAACCTTGAAGCGTCCTGAATTACTCTTGTTAGACGAGCATACTGCAGCTCTTGATCCAAAGACCAGTGTTTCCCTTATGGAATTGACAGATGAATTTGTCAAGAAAAATCAGCTGACAGCGCTTATGATTACTCATCATATGGAAGATGCTCTTAAGTATGGCAATCGCTTGATTGTCATGAAAGAAGGACGGATTATCCAAGATTTGAATCAAGAAGAAAAAGCAAAAATGAAAATCTCTGATTATTATCAACTCTTTGAATAAAGTAGGGAAAATGAGTGAAATGGTTTACTTTTTTTCTGAAATAAAGTATACTATATAAAGTAAACTATGATAACATGGAGGTATTGTGTATGGTTGACAAACAAGTCATTGAAGAAATCAAAAACAATGCCAATATTGTGGAAGTCATAGGAGATGTGATTTCTTTACAAAAGGCAGGACGGAACTATCTAGGGCTCTGTCCTTTTCATGGTGAAAAAACACCTTCTTTCAACGTTGTAGAGGATAAGCAGTTTTACCACTGTTTTGGTTGTGGCCGATCTGGTGATGTCTTTAAGTTCATAGAGGAGTACCAAGGGGTTCCCTTTATAGAGGCTGTCCAAATCTTAGGTCAGCGTGTTGGAATTGAGGTTGAAAAACCGCTTTATAGTGAACAGAATCCAGCTTCACCCTACCAAGCTCTTTATGATATGCACGAAGATGCAGCCAAATTTTATCATGCTATTCTCATGACCACGACCATGGGGGAGGAAGCCAGAAATTACCTCTATCAGCGAGGTTTGACAGATGAAGTGCTCAAACATTTTCGGATTGGTTTAGCACCTCCAGAACGCAACTATCTCTATCAACGTTTGTCTGGTCAGTATCGTGATGAGGATTTTCTAGATTCAGGGCTATTTTACCTATCGGATGCAAATCAATTTGTAGACACCTTTCACAATCGGATTATGTTTCCCCTGACAAATGACCAGGGAAAGGTCATTGCCTTTTCAGGTCGTATCTGGCAGAAAACGGATTCACAAACTTCTAAGTATAAAAATAGCCGATCGACTGCAATTTTTAACAAAAGTTACGAATTATATCATATGGATAGGGCAAAAAAATCTTCTGGAAAAGCCAGTGAGATTTACCTCATGGAAGGGTTCATGGATGTCATTGCAGCCTATCGGGCTGGAATCGAAAATGCTGTCGCATCTATGGGAACAGCCTTGAGTCGTGAGCATGTTGAGCATCTGAAAAGGTTAACCAAGAAGTTAGTTCTGGTATACGATGGCGATAAGGCTGGGCAAGCTGCGACATTGAAAGCGCTGGACGAAATTGGTGATATACCTGTGCAAATCGTCAGCATGCCTGATAACTTGGATCCGGATGAGTATCTACAAAAAAATGGTCCAGAAGAATTGGCCTATCTATTAACGAAAACTCGTATTAGTCCGATTGAGTTCTACATTCACCAGTACAAGCCTGAAAATAGTGAAAATCTACAGGCTCAGATTGAGTTTATTGAAAAAATAGCTCCCTTGATTGTTCAAGAAAAGTCTATCACTGCTCAAAATAGCTACATTCATATTTTAGCTGACAGTCTGGCATCCTTTGATTATGCTCAGATTGAGCAGATTGTTAATGAGAGTCGTCAGGCGCAAAGGCAGAATCGCATGGAAGGAATTTCCAGACCGACGCCAATCACCATGCCTGTCACCAAGCAGTTATCCGCTATTATGAGGGCAGAAGCCCATCTACTTTATCGAATGATGGAATCCCCTCTTGTTTTGAACGATTACCGCTTGCGAGAAGATTTTGCATTTGATACACCTGGATTTCAGGTCTTATATGACTTGCTTGGACAGTATGGCAATCTTCCTCCAGAAGTTCTAGCAGAACAGACAGAGGAAGTTGAAAGAGCTTGGTACCAAGTCTTAGCTCAGGATTTACCATCTGAGATGTCACCTCAGGAACTTAGTGAAGTAGAAATGACTCGAAACAAGGCTCTCTTGAATCAGGATAATATGAGAATCAAAAAGAAGGTGCAGGAAGCTAGCCATGTAGGAGATACCGACACAGCCTTAGAAGAATTGGAACGTTTAATTTCACAAAAGAGAAGAATGGAGTAATAATGGCAACAAAACAAAAAGAAGTAACAACATTTGACGTACAAGTAGCAGAATTTATCCGTAATCATAAGCAAAAAGGGACAGCAACAGATGATGAAATCAATGCTAGTCTTGTCGTTCCTTTTACCTTGGACGCTGATGGGATTGAAGATCTCTTGCAACGGATTCAAGATGCAGGAATTTCTATCACAGATAATGAAGGAAATCCAAGTGCGCGTGTTCTTAGCAATGAAGAAGAACCAGAACTCAGCGATGAGGACTTGATTGGGTCAACTTCTGCTAAGGTTAATGACCCTGTCCGTATGTATTTGAAAGAAATCGGGGTCGTTCCTCTCTTGACCAATGAAGAGGAAAAAGAGTTAGCACTGGCTGTTGAAGCGGGTGACATCGAAGCTAAACAACGCCTTGCGGAAGCCAACCTTCGTTTGGTTGTTTCTATTGCCAAACGCTATGTCGGTCGTGGTATGCAGTTCCTTGACTTGATTCAAGAAGGAAATATGGGTTTGATGAAGGCGGTTGACAAGTTTGATTATTCTAAAGGATTCAAGTTCTCAACTTACGCAACTTGGTGGATTCGTCAGGCTATCACTCGTGCTATTGCGGACCAAGCTCGTACCATCCGTATCCCAGTTCACATGGTTGAAACCATCAATAAATTGGTTCGTGAACAGCGGAATCTCCTTCAAGAATTAGGTCAAGATCCAACACCTGAGCAAATCGCTGAACGTATGGATATGACTCCTGATAAGGTTCGTGAAATCTTGAAGATTGCTCAAGAACCAGTATCTCTTGAAACACCAATCGGTGAAGAGGATGATAGCCACCTTGGAGACTTTATCGAAGATGAAGTGATTGAAAATCCAGTGGACTATACAACTCGTATCGTCTTGCGTGAGCAGTTGGATGAGGTCTTGGATACTCTTACAGACCGTGAAGAAAATGTTCTGCGTCTACGTTTTGGACTAGATGATGGAAAAATGCGTACCCTTGAAGATGTGGGTAAAGTCTTTAACGTGACTCGTGAGCGTATCCGTCAGATTGAAGCCAAGGCTTTGAGAAAACTACGCCAACCAAGTCGTAGCAAACCGCTTCGTGATTTTATTGAAGACTAAGAGTGAGGAAAATATGGCTTATACAGAAGAGCAAATTGAAAATATCAAAACACGAATTTTATCAGCCTTGGAAGAAGTTATTGACCCTGAGTTGGGAATCGATATTGTCAATCTTGGTTTGATTTATGAGATTCGTTTTGACGGCGACACAGGGCAAACAGAGATTGATATGACGTTGACAACTATGGGTTGTCCCCTAGCAGACCTTTTGACGGACCAGATTTATGATGCCATGACCGAGGTTCCAGAAGTAACGGATACTGAGGTTAAATTAGTCTGGTATCCAGCCTGGACTGTTGAAAAAATGAGTCGCTATGCACGCATTGCCCTAGGCATTAAGTAAACAGATAAAAGCATGTAAGAGATTATTGGAAGAGCGAGGAAATTTCCCCCTCTTTTCCTCTAGTCTCTTCTTTCTTTTGCTGATTTTATTCAAAGAAAATGATATAATAGTAGTTATGGAAAAAAAGAAATTACGCATCAATATGTTGAGTTCAAGTGAGAAAGTAGCAGGACAAGGAGTTTCAGGTGCTTACCGTGAATTAGTTCGTCTTCTTCACCGTGATGCCAAGGACCAATTGATTGTTACAGAAAATCTTCCAATCAAGGCAGATGTGACTCACTTTCATACGATTGATTTCCCCTATTATTTATCAACATTTCAAAAGAAACGCTCAGGAAGAAAAATTGGCTATGTGCATTTCTTACCTGATACACTTGAGGGAAGTTTAAAAATTCCATTTTTCTTAAAGGGAATTGTGAAACGCTATGTATTTTCTTTTTACAACCGGATGGAGCACTTGGTTGTTGTTAATCCGATGTTTATCGAGGATTTGGTGGCAGCTGGTATTCCACGTGAAAAAGTGACATATATCCCTAACTTTGTCAACAAGGAAAAATGGCATCCTCTACCACAAGAAGAGATAGTGAGACTGCGAACAGAGCTAGGTCTTAGTGAAAATCAGTTTATCGTAGTAGGTGCTGGTCAAGTTCAGAAACGCAAAGGGATTGATGATTTTATCCGTCTGGCTGAGGAATTGCCTCAGATTACCTTTATCTGGGCTGGTGGTTTCTCTTTTGGTGGTATGACAGATGGTTATGAACGCTATAAGAAAATGATGGAAAATCCCCCTAAAAATTTGATTTTTCCAGGTATCGTGTCGCCAGAGCGGATGCGCGAATTGTATGCCCTAGCGAATCTTTTCTTGTTACCTAGTTATAATGAGCTCTTTCCGATGACGATTTTAGAGGCTGCCAGTTGTGAAGCTCCTATTATGTTGCGTGATTTGGATCTTTATAAGGTGATTTTGGAGGGAAATTATCGGGCGACAGCAGATAGAGAAGAGATGAAAGTGGCTATTCTGGAATATCAAGCAAATCCTGCTGCCTTAAAAGACCTCAAAGAAAAGGCTAAGAATATTTCTAGAGAGTATTCTGAAGAGCATCTGTTGCAAATCTGGTTGGACTTTTATGAAAAACAAGCCGCTTTAGGGAGAAAGTAAAAAGTGAGGTAATCTATGCGAATTGGTTTATTTACAGATACCTATTTTCCTCAGGTTTCAGGTGTTGCGACCAGTATTCGAACCTTGAAAACCGAACTTGAAAAGCAGGGACATGCTGTTTTTATCTTTACGACAACAGATAAGGATGTCAATCGTTATGAAGATTGGCAAATTATCCGCATTCCAAGTGTTCCTTTCTTTGCTTTTAAGGATCGCCGCTTTGCCTATCGAGGATTCAGCAAAGCACTGGAAATTGCTAAACAGTATCAGCTGGATATCATCCATACTCAGACAGAATTTTCTCTTGGCTTGTTGGGGATTTGGATTGCGCGTGAATTGAAGATTCCAGTCATCCATACCTATCACACCCAGTACGAAGACTATGTGCATTATATTGCCAAGGGGATGTTGATTCGTCCTAGCATGGTCAAGTATCTGGTTAGAGGTTTTTTGCATGATGTGGATGGGGTGATTTGCCCGAGTGAGATTGTCCATGATTTGCTATCTGACTATAAGGTTAAGGTTGAAAAACGTGTCATTCCAACTGGGATTGAATTAGCCAAGTTTGAGCGTCCGGAAATCAAGCAGGAAAATTTGAAAGAACTACGTAGTAAATTAGGGATTCAAGATGATGACCAGATGTTGCTGAGTCTTTCCAGAATTTCCTATGAAAAAAATATTCAAGCAGTACTAGTAGCCTTTGCAGAAGTTCTGAAAGAAGAAGACAAGGTTAAACTGGTAGTTGCTGGGGATGGCCCTTATCTGGATGACCTCAAAGAGCAAGCTCAGAACCTAGAGATTCAAGACTCAGTCATCTTTACAGGGATGATTGCTCCTAGTGAGACAGCGCTCTACTATAAGGCGGCGGATTTCTTCATCTCGGCATCGACAAGTGAGACCCAAGGTTTGACCTACTTGGAAAGCTTAGCTAGTGGGACGCCTGTCATTGCTCACGGAAATCCTTATCTGGACAATCTCATCAATGACAAAATGTTTGGTACCTTGTATTACGGTGAACATGATTTGGCTGGAGCTATTCTGGAGGCCCTGATTGCAACACCAGACATGAATGAGCATACCTTATCAACGAAATTATACGAGATTTCAGCTGAGAACTTTGGAAAACGAGTGCATGAATTTTATTTGGATGCCATTATTTCAAATAATTTCCAGAAAGATTTAGCTAAAGATGATACGGTCAGTCAGCGAATCTTTAAGACAGTTTTGTATCTTCCGCAACAGGTGGTTGCTGTACCGGTAAAAGGATCAAGACGAATGCTAAAGGCATCAAAAACACAGCTGATTAGCATGAGAGAGTATTGGAAAGACCGTGAAGAATAGAAAGAGGACAAGCTATGAATAAACGATTAATGAGAAGTGGTCGTGACAAAAAGATTGCTGGTGTTTGTGCCGGGGTGGCCCATTATCTAGATATGGATCCAACTATTGTTCGAATCATTTGGGGTGTCCTTGCTTGCTGTTACGGAGCGGGAATTGTAGCTTATATCATTTTATGGATTATTGCACCAGTAGCAACTGACTATTGAAAACTAGCTGAATTCATGCTAAGATAATAGAAAATAGAATGTAACGAAGGAGATAAAAATGGCATTTGGAGATAATGGAAAACGTAAAAAAACGATGTTTGAGAAATTAACCTTGCTTATCGTGCTTATCATGTTAGTAGCAAGTATTTTGGGTATTTTTGCAACTGCAATTGGTGCCCTCAGTAATCTATAAAAAGATTCAAGAAAATTTTGTGACTGGGATTTCCCAGCCCTTTTTTAAAGTGAGAAGAAAAAATGAGTATGTTTTTAGATACAGCCAAGATTAAGGTCAAGGCTGGTAATGGTGGTGATGGCATGGTTGCCTTTCGCCGTGAAAAATATGTCCCTAATGGCGGTCCTTGGGGTGGTGATGGTGGACGTGGAGGTAATGTGGTTTTCGTTGTAGACGAAGGACTACGTACCCTCATGGATTTCCGCTACAATCGTCATTTCAAGGCTGATTCTGGTGAAAAAGGAATGACCAAAGGAATGCATGGACGTGGTGCTGAGGACCTTATAGTTCGAGTACCACAAGGTACGACTGTTCGTGATGCAGAGACTGGCAAGGTCTTGACAGATTTGATTGAACATGGACAAGAATTTATCGTTGCCCACGGAGGTCGTGGTGGTCGTGGAAATATCCGCTTTGCAACACCAAAAAATCCTGCACCTGAAATCTCTGAAAATGGGGAACCAGGTCAGGAACGTGAGTTACAATTGGAACTAAAAATCTTGGCAGATGTTGGTTTAGTAGGATTCCCATCTGTAGGGAAATCAACACTTTTAAGTGTTATCACATCGGCTAAACCTAAAATTGGTGCCTACCACTTTACGACCATTGTGCCAAATCTAGGTATGGTTCGCACCCAATCAGGTGAATCCTTTGCAGTAGCCGATTTGCCAGGTTTGATTGAAGGGGCTAGTCAAGGTGTTGGTTTGGGAACTCAGTTCCTCCGTCACATTGAGCGTACCCGTGTCATCCTTCATATTATTGATATGTCAGCTAGCGAAGGACGTGATCCTTATGAGGATTATCTTGCCATTAACAAGGAGTTAGAGTCATACAATCTTCGTCTCATGGAGCGTCCACAGATTATTGTAGCTAACAAAATGGACATGCCTGAGAGTCAAGAAAATCTTAAAGAATTTAAGAAAAAATTGGCTGAAAACTACGATGAATTTGAAGAGTTACCAGCTATCTTCCCAATATCTGGTTTGACCAAGCAAGGTCTGGCTACGCTTTTGGATGCTACAGCTGAATTGTTAGACAAGACACCAGAATTCTTGCTTTACGACGAGTCCGATATGGAAGAAGAAGCTTACTATGGATTTGACGAGGAAGAGAAAGCCTTTGAAATTAGCCGTGATGACGATGCGACATGGGTACTTTCCGGTGAAAAACTGATGAAACTCTTTAATATGACCAACTTTGATCGTGACGAATCAGTCATGAAATTTGCCCGTCAATTACGTGGTATGGGGGTTGATGAAGCCCTTCGTGCGCGTGGTGCTAAGGATGGGGATTTGGTCCGCATTGGTAAATTTGAATTTGAATTTGTAGACTAGGAGACTAGTATGGGAGATAAACCGATATCTTTCCGAGATGCGGATGGCAATTTTGTTTCCGCCGCAGATGTTTGGAATGAAAAGAAATTGGAAGAACTATTTAATCGTCTCAATCCAAATCGTGCTCTGAGATTGGCACGAACTAAAAAAGACAATCCATCTCAGTAAAGAAGCTAAAAAATCCCGTGCCTCATCAGACACGGGATTTTGTGGTACAACGGGCATGTATAGCAAACTGAATCTGGAATAGCACAGGATATCTTCTAAAATATTGTTATCAATTGATTTGAATTTTAAAATTAAATTGTTTGATTCTTATTTCACTTTGTTATAGTATATCTGATGTCAAAGTTCTCGGCGAGTCAAATAGCGATTCCCAAGCCTGACTATCGTGAGGTAGCGGGTTAAAACGGTCTGGGGATAGACCGTTTTAAGTCTGTCGCTGGAAATAAGAATCGTCAGAGGAAGGGATAGCGAAATCGTGGCTCTACGAACAGGAACGTGATAGTAAGGTGTATATAGTGGATAAGGGGGCTCAGAACTCTAAATTCCAAAAAGGTAGTACATAAAGCACGAGAGTAATTGAATTCGTACTAAGATTTCCTATTTTCACTGTAACCTTTTAACGTCCTCATATCTTGTATAAACGAGGATAGATGTACGACTTATCCCGTGAGGTCTATCACTATAAAGAGAAAACGACAGATAGAAGTGATCCTGAGTCACGGTTATCTTTAAAATAGATTGTCTGATAGGATGCTAGCCTGAAAACGTCTTGTTCATGAAATATAGGACGGTATGTATAAAACGCTTCTGTGAACTGGGAGAAGGTGGAGAAGTTCTTGCTAAAATTTAGTTGAACAGCTGTATTCCGATACTTAGATAAGGGAGCTAGTCTTAGCTCCTACTTGGTTTCAGGGGACAAAAAAGGGGCAATAGCGCTTCGAGAAAGATTATACTCAAAATCTCTTCAAACCACGTCAGCGT
>NZ_VMLM01000052.1:0-22736 GCF_013276695.1 Streptococcus sp. 4155 | reverse complement strand
AGCAGCCTGCGGCTAGCTTCCTAATCTGCTCTTTGGTTTTCATTGAGTATCAGTGACTAACTCATCAACTCTGATTTATCCAATAAAATTGAAAAGGATGGAAAAAAGGTTGCATTTATGATATAATTTATTTTAAAGACCTTATTAGAAATCTTGAGAGAGTATTGAAAACTTAGAATGAGAAAAATTGTTATCAATGGTGGATTACCACTACAAGGTGAAATCACTATTAGTGGTGCTAAAAATAGTGTTGTGGCCTTAATTCCGGCTATTATCTTGGCTGATGATGTGGTGACTTTGGATTGCGTTCCAGATATTTCGGATGTAGCCAGTCTTGTCGAAATTATGGAATTGATGGGAGCTACTGTTAAGCGTTATGACGATGTCTTGGAGATTGATCCAAGAGGTGTTCAAAATATTCCAATGCCTTATGGGAAAATCAATAGTCTTCGTGCATCTTATTATTTTTATGGAAGTCTTTTAGGTCGCTTTGGTGAAGCCACAGTTGGCTTGCCTGGAGGATGTGACCTTGGTCCTCGTCCGATTGACCTACACCTTAAGGCTTTTGAAGCTATGGGTGCCACTGTTAGCTACGAGGGAGATAACATGAAGTTATCTGCTAAAGATACAGGACTTCATGGTACAAGTATTTACATGGATACGGTTAGTGTAGGAGCAACGATTAATACGATGATTGCTGCGGTTAAAGCAAATGGTCGTACTATTATTGAAAATGCAGCCCGTGAACCTGAAATTATTGATGTAGCTACCCTCTTGAATAATATGGGTGCCCATATCCGTGGGGCAGGAACCAATATCATCATTATTGATGGTGTCGAAAGATTACATGGGACACGTCATCAGGTGATTCCAGACCGCATTGAAGCTGGAACATATATTTCCTTAGCTGCTGCAGTTGGTAAAGGAATTCGTATCAATAATGTTCTTTACGAACACCTAGAAGGATTTATTGCTAAGTTGGAAGAAATGGGAGTGAGAATGACTGTATCTGAAGACAGCATTTTTGTCGAGGAACAGTCTAATTTGAAAGCAATCAATATTAAGACGGCTCCTTACCCAAGCTTTGCAACTGATTTGCAACAACCGATTACCCCACTTTTACTAAGAGCGAATGGTCGTGGTACAATTGTCGATACGATTTACGAAAAACGTGTAAATCATGTTTTTGAACTAGTAAAGATGGATGCGAACATTTCGACAACAAATGGTCATATTTTGTACACGGGTGGACGTAGTTTACGTGGAGCCAGTGTTAAAGCAACTGACCTGAGAGCAGGTGCAGCTTTAGTTATTGCTGGTTTGATGGCCGAGGGACAAACTGAAATTATCAATGTCGAGTTTATCTTACGTGGTTATTCTGATATTATCGAAAAATTACGTAATCTAGGAGCGGATATTAGACTTGTTGAGTATTAAACCGTAGAGGTGTTTATGAATATTTGGACCAAATTAGCAATGTTTTCTTTTTTTGAAACGGATCGCTTGTATTTGCGTCCTTTCTTTTTTAGTGATAATCAGGACTTCCACGAGGTAGCTTCAAATCCAGAAAATCTTCAATTTATTTTCCCAACGCAGGCAAGTCTGGAAGAAAGTCAGTATGCACTTGCCAATTACTTTATGAAGTCCCCTTTGGGAGTGTGGGCAATTTGTGACCAGAAAAATCAACAAATGATTGGTTCTATTAAATTTGAGAAGTTAGATGAAATCAAAAAAGAAGCTGAGCTTGGCTATTTTTTGAGAAAAGATGCTTGGTCGCAAGGATTTATGACAGAGGTTGTTAGAAAAATTTGTCAGCTTTCTTTTGAAGAATTTGATTTAAAACAATTATCTATTATTACCCATCTCGAAAATGAAGCAAGTCAACGGGTTGCCCTTAAGTCTGGATTTCGATTGATTCGTCAGTTTAAAGGAAGTGATCGTTACACAAGAAAAATGCGGGATTATCTTGAATTTCGGTATGTAAAAGGAGAGTTCAATGAGTAAGCATCAGGAAATTCTAAGCTATTTGGAGGAATTACCAGTAGGTAAAAGAGTCAGTGTTCGTAGTATTTCCAATCATCTAGGAGTTAGTGATGGAACAGCCTATCGGGCTATTAAAGAAGCTGAAAACCGTGGAATTGTGGAGACCCGTCCTAGAAGTGGAACAATTCGTGTTAAATCCCAGAAAGTTGCTATAGAGAGATTAGCGTTTGCTGAAATTGCAGAGGTGACTTCTTCTGAGGTTCTGGCTGGGAAAGAAGGTTTAGAGAGAGAATTTAGTAAGTTCTCTATCGGTGCCATGACTGAACAAAACATCCTATCCTACCTTCATGATGGGGGACTCTTGATTGTCGGAGACCGGACCCGTATCCAATTACTAGCGCTGGAAAATGAAAATGCCGTTTTGGTTACAGGTGGTTTTCATGTTCATGATGATGTGCTTAAACTGGCAAATCAAAAAGGGATTCCTGTTCTAAGAAGCAAGCATGACACTTTCACTGTTGCGACTATGATCAATAAAGCCTTGTCAAATGTCCAAATCAAGACTGATATTTTGACAGTTGAGAAGCTTTATCGTCCAAGTCATGAGTATGGTTTTCTGAGAGAGACAGACACCGTTAAAGATTATTTGTACTTGGTACGCAAGAATCGTAGCAGTCGTTTTCCTGTTATCAATCAACATCAGGTTGTTGTTGGCATTGTAACCATGAGAGATGCTGGTGATAAGTCACCAAGTACCACAATTGACAAGGTCATGTCTCGTAGTTTATTTTTAGTTGGATTATCGACAAATATTGCCAATGTGAGTCAACGGATGATTGCTGAAGACTTTGAAATGGTACCGGTTGTTCGGAATAATCAAACCTTGCTTGGAGTTGTGACACGACGAGATGTCATGGAGAAGATGAGTCGTTCCCAAGTTTCTGCTCTACCAACTTTTTCTGAGCAGATTGGTCAAAAACTCGCTTATCACCATGATGAAGTCGTCATTACAGTGGAACCCTTTATGCTTGAGAAAAACGGTGTTTTGGCTAATGGTGTATTAGCGGAGATACTGACTCACATGACCCAAGATTTAGTTGTGAATAGTGGTCGCAATCTCATTATCGAGCAGATGCTCATCTACTTTTTGCAGGCTGTTCAGATAGATGATACACTGCGCATTCAAGCACGCATTATCCACCATACTAGACGGTCAGCTATTATTGATTACGATATTTATCATGGTCATCAGATTGTTTCAAAAGCAAATGTAACCGTTAAAATTAATTAGAAACTAGGAGAAAAAATGATAACATTAAAATCAGCTCGTGAAATCGAAGCTATGGATAAGGCCGGTGATTTTTTAGCAAGTATCCATATTGGCTTGCGTGATTTGATTAAGCCTGGCGTAGATATGTGGGAAGTTGAAGAATACGTTCGCCGTCGTTGTAAGGAAGAAAATTTCCTTCCGCTTCAGATTGGAGTTGACGGTGCCATGATGGACTATCCTTATGCTACCTGTTGCTCTCTTAATGATGAAGTAGCTCATGCTTTCCCTCGTCACTATATCTTGAAAGATGGTGATTTGCTCAAGGTTGACATGGTTTTGGGAGGTCCAATTGCTAAGTCTGATTTGAATGTCTCAAAATTAAACTTCAACAATGTTGAGCAAATGAAGAAATACACTCAGAGCTATTCTGGTGGTTTAGCAGACTCTTGTTGGGCTTATGCTGTAGGTACACCGTCCGAAGAAGTGAAAAACTTGATGGATGTAACTAAAGAAGCAATGTATAAGGGGATTGAGCAAGCTGTTATTGGGAACCGTATTGGTGATATTGGTGCAGCCATTCAAGAATACGCTGAAAGTCGTGGTTACGGTGTAGTGCGTGATTTGGTTGGTCATGGTGTTGGCCCAACCATGCACGAAGAACCAATGGTTCCTAACTATGGTATTGCTGGTCGTGGACTTCGTCTCCGTGAAGGAATGGTCTTGACTATTGAACCAATGATTAATACAGGTGACTGGGAAATCGATACAGATATGAAAACCGGTTGGGCGCATAAGACCATTGACGGTGGATTGTCATGTCAGTATGAACACCAATTTGTCATTACGAAAGATGGACCTGTTATCTTGACTAGCCAAGGTGAAGAAGGAACTTATTAATAAAAATTGAAAAGACTACTGGAAGTTTATTTTGATAAAAAATCCAGTAGATCTTTTCATAATAAAACGCATTGTATCAAGTGTTAGGGGCTGATATCATGCGTTTTTCTGACTTTAAGATTTTTTCCAACTCTGTTTGTAACCACATCATAACAGAGGGTCTAGGATTCAGGGCTCTCCTCCTATATACTATTAGTAAAGCAAAACTAGGGGAGAATATTTTAGTGTCGCAATCTATTGTTCCTGTAGAGGTTTTACGATATCGTTGTTTTGGTTTTAAAAAGAGAAATGGAATTCTGTTTAACGTTCGTATTGCCAATCTTAAATTTACCTTTTTTATATTGATGTATTGAGCTAGTTCATGAAAAAATTAAGTGAAAAAGTCGAGTGTTTTAGAAACCTACAGTGTAGTATTCTAGTTTCAATCCGCTATATTTTGCTACTCCCCGTAAAGTTTCTATTTTCCCTGATTTCTGATATAATAGAAATATTGACTTCAAGAGTAAGGAAGAGAAGATGAACGCATTATTAAATGGAATGAATGACCGTCAGGCTGAGGCGGTGCAAACGACAGAAGGTCCCTTGTTGATTATGGCGGGGGCTGGCTCTGGAAAGACCCGAGTTTTGACCCACCGTATCGCTTATTTAATCGATGAAAAGCTGGTCAATCCTTGGAATATCTTGGCTATTACCTTCACTAACAAGGCTGCGCGTGAGATGAAAGAGCGTGCTTATAGCCTTAATCCAGCTACTCAGGACTGTCTGATTGCGACCTTTCACTCCATGTGTGTGCGTATTCTGCGTCGCGATGCGGACCATATTGGTTACAATCGCAATTTTACTATTGTAGATCCAGGGGAGCAGCGAACTCTCATGAAACGCATTCTCAAGCAGTTGAACTTGGATCCTAAAAAATGGAATGAACGAACTATTTTGGGAACCATTTCCAATGCTAAGAATGATCTGATTGATGATGTAGCTTATGCTGCCCAAGCTGGCGATATGTATACGCAAATCGTGTCCCAGTGTTATACAGCTTATCAGAAAGAACTGCGTCAGTCGGAGTCGGTTGACTTTGATGATTTGATTATGCTGACCCTGCGTCTCTTTGATCAAAATCCTGATGTCTTGACCTACTATCAGCAGAAGTTTCAGTACATCCATGTTGATGAGTACCAAGATACCAACCACGCTCAGTATCAATTGGTCAAACTCTTGGCTTCACGCTTTAAAAATATCTGTGTGGTTGGGGATGCGGATCAGTCCATCTACGGTTGGCGTGGTGCTGATATGCAGAATATTTTGGATTTCGAGAAAGATTATCCCCAAGCCAAGGTTGTTTTGTTAGAAGAAAATTATCGCTCTACGAAGACTATTCTTCAAGCGGCCAACGAGGTCATTAAAAACAACAAAAACCGCCGTCCTAAGAATCTCTGGACCCAAAATGCTGATGGGGAACAAATCGTTTACTATCGTGCCAATGATGAACTAGATGAGGCTGTATTTGTAGCCAAAACCATCGATGAACTTGGTCGGAGTCAAAACTTCCTTCACAAGGATTTTGCAGTTCTCTATCGGACTAATGCGCAGTCCCGTACTATTGAGGAAGCCTTGCTTAAGTCCAATATTCCTTATACCATGGTTGGTGGAACCAAGTTCTACAGCCGTAAGGAAATCCGCGATATTATCGCTTACCTTAACCTCATTGCCAATTTGAGTGACAATATCAGTTTTGAGCGCATTATCAACGAACCGAAACGAGGAATTGGGCCAGGAACGGTTGAGAAAATTCGTGACTTTGCGAATGTGCAAAACATGTCTATGCTGGATTCTTCTGCTAATATCATGTTGTCTGGTATCAAGGGGAAAGCAGCCCAATCTATCTGGGATTTTGCCAATATGATTCTGGATTTGCGGGAGCAACTGGACCAGTTAAGCATTACTGAGTTGGTTGAGGCCGTCCTAGAAAAAACAGGTTACGTCGATATTCTAAATGCTCAAGCGACTTTAGAAAGCAAGGCTCGGGTTGAAAATATTGAAGAGTTCCTTTCTGTGACGAAAAACTTTGATGACACCTCTGATGGGCCAGAAGAAGAAACTGGTTTGGATAAACTAAGTCGTTTCTTAAATGACTTGGCCTTGATTGCGGACACAGATTCAGGTAGTCAGGAGACATCAGAAGTGACCTTGATGACCCTGCATGCTGCCAAAGGTCTCGAGTTTCCAGTTGTCTTTTTGATTGGGATGGAAGAAAATGTCTTTCCACTTAGTCGTGCGGCTGAAGATCCAGATGAATTAGAAGAAGAGCGCCGTCTAGCCTATGTAGGTATCACGCGTGCAGAGAAAATCCTCTATCTAACAAATGCCAACTCGCGCCTGCTTTTTGGTCGTACCAACTACAACCGTCCCACTCGTTTTATTAACGAAATCAGCTCGGACTTACTTGAGTATCAAGGTCTGGCTCGTCCAGCAAATACAAGCTTTAAGGCATCTTATAGCAGTGGTGGGGTTGCCTTCGGTCAAGGTATGAGTCTTGCCCAGGCTCTTCAAGACCGTAAACGCAGTGCTGCCCCAAAATCTATCCAGTCAAGCGGTCTCCCATTTGGTCAATTTACAGCTGGAGCAAAATCAGCTTCTAGCGAGGCAAATTGGTCCATTGGTGACATTGCCCTCCACAAGAAGTGGGGAGAGGGAACTGTTGTGGAAGTTTCAGGTAGCGGTGCTACGCAGGAATTGAAAATCAATTTCCCAGAAGTAGGTTTGAAAAAACTTTTGGCTAGTGTGGCCCCAATTGAGAAAAAAATCTAATTTTTCATCCTTCTCACGAATAATAAAGTGAGGAGGATTTTTATGTACAGTATTTCATTCCAAGAAGATTCACTATTACCAAGAGAAAGACTGGCCAAGGAAGGAGTTGAAGCGCTCAGTAATCAAGAGTTGCTAGCTATTTTACTCAGGACAGGAACACGTCAAGCTAGCGTTTTTGAAATTGCCCAGAAAGTCTTGAGCAATCTTTCAAGCCTAACGGATTTGAAAAAAATGACCCTGCAGGAATTGCAGAGTCTGTCTGGTATCGGCCGTGTTAAGGCCATAGAATTACAAGCTATGATTGAACTGGGCCATCGTATTCACAAACACGAGACTCTTGAGATGGAAAGTATTCTCAGCAGTCAAAAGTTGGCCAAGAAGATGCAACAGGAATTGGGGGACAAAAAACAAGAGCACCTGGTGGCGCTCTATCTCAATACTCAAAATCAAATCATTCATCAACAGACCATTTTTATCGGTTCTGCAACTCGTAGTATCGCTGAGCCGCGAGAGATTCTTCACTATGCTATCAAGCATATGGCGACTTCACTCATCTTGGTCCACAATCACCCTTCGGGAGCGGTAGCCCCTAGCCGAAATGATGATCATGTCACTAAAATTGTTAAAGAAGCCTGCGACCTGATGGGGATTGTCCTCTTGGACCATTTGATTGTCTCACAATCTAGTTACTTTAGTTACCGTGAAAAGACAGATTTAATCTAAAGTTCATTAACAACATAGTCAAAGAGGTTTTTATCTTTGGGGCGATTTTCAAATAGAAATTCTGGGTGCCATTGGACACCGAGAAAGGCAACATCATCCGTACTCATGACAGCTTCAATAATACCATCTTTAGGATCATGAGCCGCAATCTTTAAATTTGGTGCTAAATCCTTGATACTCTGGTGATGGAAGGAGTTGATATGGGAGATTTCTCCATAGATTTCTCGGAGAACAGTATCAGGTTCTGTCACCAAGCGTTGAGTTGTGTACTCGGCAGAACAATTCTGCCAATGATCTTCGATATCTTGGTACAGAGTTCCGCCCATGGCAACGTTAAAAAGCTGAGTCCCACGACAGACGGAGAAAATAGGCTTTTTCTGTTTGATAGCTTCCTTGATGAGGGCTAGTTCGAATATATCTCTTTGAAGGTGGTAGTCATCGCTATCAATGGTTTTTGGTTCACCATAGAATTTTGGATCAACATTTTGCCCACCTGTCAAGATGAGCTTGTCAATCATACTGATATAGTGGCAGGCCATTTCTTGATCACCAATCGGTAGGATGATGGGAATCCCTCCAGCGTCTTTAACGCCTTCCACAAAGCCTTTTGCTGCGTAGCTCATCATGATGTCATCATCCGGATGAGTTTTTTCGTTTCCTGTTATCCCAATAACTGGTTTTTTCATAAAATGATTTTCGCTTTCTAATCCTCTTTTCGCATGAAGTAGAGGAGGGTTTGGAGTTCACTTGTCAAATCGACATACTGAACGACCACATCTTTTGGTAAATGCAGATGGACTGGTGAAAAACTAAGAATTCCTTTCACACCAGCATCTACCAAGAGATTAGCAACCTCTTGTGACTTAACACTGGGAACGGTCAGGATAGCAGTCTTGACATCGGCATCCTTGATTTTATCCTTGATTTGAGAAATTCCGTAAATGGGAATCCCGTCAGGAGTTTGGGTACCGACTTCAGGATGGTCATCCAGGTCAAATGCCATGATAATCTTCATCTTGTTACGCTCATGAAAGCGGTAGTGGAGAAGGGCATGGCCCATATTTCCAATACCAACCAGCATGACATTGGTAATAGAGTTATCATTGAGCAAATCGGCAAAAAATGTCATCAGTTTTTTGACATCATAGCCAAAACCACGACGACCAAGTTCACCAAAATAGGAAAAATCACGACGTACGGTCGCTGAATCAATACCGATAGCCTCTGCAATTTGTTTAGAGTTGGCACGTTCAATCTTTTCTGCATGAAATCTCTTAAAAATTCGATAGTAGAGAGAGAGTCTTTTCGCTGTAGCTTTTGGAATAGCAAACTGTTTATCTTTCACAAAATCACAACCTTTCTATTCTTCTATTTTATAGAAACATTGTGAAAAAATCAACAAAAACAAGAAAAAACTAAGAAAAATCTTAGTTTTGATGTAAAAAATCTGTATGTGATAGAAAACGGTAGAGGTCTCCGACCAGACCCTGATAAATTTTCTGGCTATTAAAAGTCAGAGAAGTTACATAAAGTGTATCTGGCAGGGTCACACATCCTGACAAAGCCAGCATGAGAGCTTCATAATCCTCATACTTGAGTGTACGCTCTACATGATAGCTGTCCTTATAGGTCAATTCAAACATATGGGACCTATCTTTCTGATTTTGTAAAGACACCACGTTCTACCAAGCTATCCATGAGGAAGTAGAATTTTTCCTGATGAATGTGGTGGTCTTCTGATTTGAAAATATCAACTAGACGAAGACCAAACTTGTCAGTGATATTGATTTTAGCCCCTGTAAGTTCCTTGTTAATGATGATTTTGAGTTGGAAGCCTTCACCGCTGTTTGGCACTTTTTCCAAAAGGCGAGTCAATTCATAGTTACCAACCTTAGTCTCAAAAAAGGTGTTATCTTTGAGGGTGAATTTTTTAACAGAAGGGCTAAGAGTGTAGTCGTAACGACAATTTTTTAACTGAATGGTTTTTTCAAATGCCATATGGCTAACCTCCGATAATTTCTTTTAAGGTTTTTGCGAGGGTTTGTAGGTCTTCAACAGTATTTTGTGGCGACAAACTGATACGAACGGATTCCTTCAAGCGTTCTGAATTTGCCCCGTACATGGCTTCAAGAACATGGCTGGATTGGACAATGCCTGCCGTACAGGCTGAGCCAGTAGAGATAGAAATTCCAGCCAAATCTAGCCGAAGGAGTAAAAGGTCATTTTTCTGATCAGGAAATCCAATATTGAGAACATAAGGGAGATGATCTTGTCCTCTATTCACGTAATACTGAATTCCTTCTAGCTCTGCAAGAAAGGCAGTTTCTAGATTTTGTACATGTTGGAAATGTTCTTCCTGTTTTTCTAGGTCTTCTTTTAGGGCTGCAACCATACCCACGATGGCAGCTAGATTTTCAGTTCCGGCTCGTTTTTTCTGTTCTTGGTCTCCGCCATGAAGATAGGAATCAAAATCCATGCTAGATGCGTAGAGAAAACCGATTCCCTTAGGACCATGGAATTTATGGGCAGAAGCAGTGAGAAAATCAATGCCCAATTCTTCTGGATGAATAGGGATTTTACCAATAGCCTGAACTGCATCGACATGATAGGCGGCTGGGTGTTGCTTGAGTATTTGGCCAATTTCAGCAATGGGCAGTAGGTTTCCAGTCTCATTATTGGCAAACATGGTAGAAACCAAAATCGTATCGTCACGTAAGGCCTCTTGAATTTGCTGGGCGGTGATTTCTTGATTTTCTGGCTGGATAATGGTTGCTTCAAACCCAAAGTGTTGAACCAAGTAATCAATTGTTTCAAGGACAGCATGGTGCTCGATGGCAGTTGTGATAATATGTTTTCCTTGTTCTTGGTGACGAAGGCAGTAACCAATGATAGCAGTATTGTTGCCTTCTGTCCCACCAGAAGTGAAAAAGATATGTTGAGGTTTTGTCCCCAGTAACTGAGCTAGCTCCTGACGGGCTTCTCGCAATAGTTTGCCAGCTTGACGACCATGAGCATGAATACTAGAAGGATTTCCATAGGTTTCTTGCATAACCTCGGTCATAGCTGAAATAGCAACTGCTGACATAGGAGTCGTTGCAGCATTGTCCAAATAAATCAAAGAATCACCTTATTTCTTTTTGTTGTAGGCAAAGAGTGGGCTGACTGGTTTTCTTTCGTGGATACGGACGATAGCATCACCAATTAACTCACTAGCAGTGATGTAGCATACGTTTTTAGGAGTTTTTTCTTTTGTTGCTACTGAATCAGTCACAAGAATTTCTTTAATATTAGTATTGTCAAGAAGTTCAGCAGCTCCTTCGACGAAGAGGCCGTGGCTAGAAACAGCATAAATTTCTGTAGCTCCTTCACGTTCAACGATTTTAGCAGCTTCAGAGAAGGTACGTCCTGTATTTAAAATATCATCAATCAAGATAGCTTTCTTACCTTCAACATCACCAATGATATAACCTTCGTTGCGAGTTGCATCGTCTTGAGGATAGTCGATAATGGCGATAGGAGCGTCAAGATATTCAGCCAAGCTACGCGCACGTTTGACACCTGAATTTTTAGGGCTAACGACAACAACATCTGAACCGAGTAGTCCCTTATCGCAGTAATGTTTTGCAAATAGGGGGACAGTGAAAAGATTATCCACTGGAATATCAAAGAAACCTTGAACCTGAACGGCATGCAAATCAAGAGTCAGGATACGATCAACCCCAGCCTTAACCAGCATATTGGCAACTAGTTTTGCTGTAAGTGGCTCACGAGGACAAGCAATGCGGTCTTGACGTGCATAGCCAAAATATGGAAGGACAACGTTGATACTGTGGGCACTTGCACGCACACAAGCGTCGACCATGATCAACAATTCCATTAGGTGGTTGTTGACAGGGAAACTTGTTGATTGGATGATGTAAACATCATAACCACGGACACTTTCTTCGATATTCACTTGGATTTCTCCGTCTGAAAATTGACGTGACGATAGTTTTCCAAGTGGGACACCAACAGCTTCAGCAATTTTCTGTGCAATCTCTTGGTTAGAGTTGAGTGCGAAAAGTTTCATGTTTTTTCTATCTGACATTATAGACCGTCCTCTGTAAACTTTTTAAATCCTAGTGATATTTATCTTACATATATGAACTAGAACCTGTGTATTTTTATCTTTTCTATTTTACCAAAAAATGGAGATTATTTCAGCTATTTTTCATGCTTTTGACAAATCGAACCAATTTTGAAGGAGCTTTTTGATAGGAAATCTGATTTTCCTCTAAAAATTGCTGGAAATCCTGTTTGCCTTGCTCATGATTTTCCACTTCAAGCTCTAATTCATAATCTGTCATATCAAAGTACTGACTTTCATCCAGTGCCATGAGGCCAATAGCTGTTTGCATTTCATAGCGAAGCGTTGTTAGACAACCAAGAACCTGCCATTCACTAGTTTGGCTACCATGTTTCGCCAATTCATCCAATACTATCCCTTGAGGAAATTCTTTCTTGCTCAGATAGTTTTCAGCATCTTTTAGTTGCAATTTTTGGTTGTATTCCATGTTTCCAACACTCTGCGGGACTTTGAGTGTCAATTCTGCCCAGTCTTCAAAAGTTCGAATGCGCATAGCAACTTTCTTTTCTCGCAGCTCAAAATCAGGTGTGTCGATGTAGTAATTTTTTTGAAGAACAGGAGTGACACCTGTGAACTGGTCTTTTAGACGATCATACTCATCTTTTTTCAATAGTGTTTTCAATTCAATTTCTAAATGTTTCATTTTTCTTACCTTTTCTTTATCGTTGAAAGCGGATTTATGGTATAAACTGCTTGCGGTTTCCTGTACCCTTGAAATCATTGGTTTTATAGTGTATATCTAAAAGTGAATACGAGATTGAATACGACTTTACTTTTAGCTGGAGCGGATGAAATCCATGAGCTGATCAACGACTTCAAAACGTTGATTATCATTGATGTGGGTATACATATCAAGAGTGGTTTGGACATTGTTGTGACCTAATCTGTCCGAAATGATTTTGGCTGTAACACCTGCTTCAAAGAGGAGAGAAGCGTGTGTGTGCCTGAAACCGTGAGGAGTGATTTTTTTGACATCTTTATGTTCACAAAAGAATCTTCTAAGTCTCTCTTTAACAGCTGAAGGAGAAATCCATCCTCCGAAACTATTCGTAAAAATATAATTTGAATCATGTTTGTAAGGCACACTAGCCCGAAAATATTCTTTTATCTGCTGACGCTTCCAGAATTTTAATACATTTAGAGTTTCATCATCTAAAGTGATAACCCTCTTACTCATTTTGGTTTTAGGGTCCTGAACAGTTTGTTTTTTATTAACAACGACAGCTGTCCGAGAAATGCTTAATCGTTTATTTTCAAAGTCAACATCTGACCACATGAGCCCAAGCGCCTCGCCACATCTCAAACCTGTAAAAGCTAGTAAGTGATAAAAGGTATACTCTACAGGCTTACAATCTACTTTGCAAACTTTAAGAAACTCCGTTAGTTCCTGCTTTGTATAATAGTTCTCCTTAGCCTTTAAAGGCTTGTTTTTAGGCTTGATAATCTTGTCTAATGGATTTGACTTAATAATGTCAATAGAAGTGGCATACTTGAAAATACGGCTGATGACAGAGTAGTAATTGGCATAGAGGATATAGCGATTGCTTAACTTGATAGCAACCTTTTGACAATAAGCTACACTGATCTGCTGGATTTTCATATCTGTAAAATACAAGTCAATCATAACATCAAGTTTTTTCTTAACGTTCTGATATGTTGTTGGTTTTACAGTGCTTTTATAGCTATCAAGCCATAACTCAGCGACTTCAGCGAAAGTAGGGTTCTGGAAATCTTCATTGTTTGAAAAACCATTCTCTTCAATATCTAAGAGAAGGTCACGTTCGGCAGCCTTTGCCTCTTTAATGGTTTTAAAACCACGTCGTGTTGTGCGTTTTTCTTTTCCAGTAGCAGGGTCTATGCCCAGGTATGTTTGAAAGAGATATCTAGTCTCTCCTTTTTTTGTAATATATTTTTTTATCATAAAAAAGTCCTTTCTTTTCGATTGCTTGCCCGCATAGTTGAAAAGGTGTAGAACTTATGATAAACTATAGTTGTATTTTTTTATCATCCTTTCCATTGCTTGCTTGATGGAAAGTTAAATCCTCACACTCAAAGTTTGGCGATGGAGAGTGTGGGGATTTTTTTGTTTTAATTCAACAAAAAACGGCAACTAAATTTATAGTTACCGTTTCTGCGTGGCAGCTTGTGCCAACCAGATTATTTGCACTAGGATTTCTCCTAGGTTAGTAACTGTATATTATCAAATATATATCATTTTGTCAAATAAGATAGCGCGCTTTGATTTCATCGCTTAAAATTTTCATCTGTGGTTCAAGTATTTGTGCAACACCAATTCCGTCTAAAGGATTGATTTTCTTAAAAATTTTCACTTTGTCAATAGTTGTAATTGAATCTAATTTCGCATAGGTTGTTTTATCTAGGTCAGATACATATTTTTCAAGACGTTGACCAGCCAATGAAACATTATCTGTAAGTTTTTGAACAAGGTCTATTGCATGTTCTTTCTCGTCTAATCGACCTTCTTTCTCCAATTTTGAGATAAGTTCATCAAAATCATCATATTCTCCAAAATGTGCTACCAGTTCATTTTCAACCTTGTCTTCAGCCGCTTTGATGAGTTGTGTAGTTAGTAGGCCAAGTCCTTCAGCTAGGTTAAACTCTAGTGGTAAATTATCGTATCCCGACTTAGATGTTAGAGGAATAACCGTGATAGTATTTCTATTCTTTTTGTCTTCTTTGGTAAGCGTAATTGCATAATGTGGCGCAGAGAATTCTGATCCAAAGTTTATGCCAAAATCAACATAGACAAGTGTGCCGTAAGGGAATACTCTATTTCTACGACGCTTTCCTTGGATTTCACGCTCTAATTGATTGCTATAGTTGGTCATACTTTGACCTAGTCTAGAGGTTTTGAAGTGATTTGGATTCTTAACAGTCAGTTGTTTCATTTTATCTGTTGAGACTGTCAATTTATCAAGATTATTTTTTTCTAGTTTGTTCATCCAGTCCCTAAGTAACTCCTTTCTTATCATCTTTTCCATTGCTTGCTTGATGGAAAGTTGAATCTTCACACTCAAAGTTTGGCGATGGAGAGTGTGGGGATTTTTTGAGTTGTTTCCAAAATGGAAACAGTTGCTAGATAAAAATTAAAAGCCCAACTCATAAGAGCAGGGCTAGAGATGTCCTCTTGGGACAGTATCATCTATTTTGTCGTCAAGCGACTTTATGATTTTATTCTAACCCTAATTTTAAAAAAAGTCAATTTTTTATTTAATATAAATCTAGTCCAAGAACCTCTTTTATCTTGTCGAGTAGTTTTTTATGGTCGTCTATATCTAGTTTGTAAGCTGGTTTATAGACTTTATCATATAACTCTTTTCCTGCTGCATCTAGCATTGCTTGTCCATCACTATCAGTCTTTTTCTTTGTTTTATAGACGATTTTCCGTTTGTCTATTTCTTGGATTTTTCGGACATAAGCATAGGCTTTGGGCTTGGACGGAGTGTTTTGATATTTATTATTTTCAATCGTGATACCACCACGATATTTCTTTCCTGATTTTTTACCAGTTAAAGGTGCTACTAGTAGTGTTCCATCGGCTTTGTCAGGAGTTGTTAAGATGATAGCGTAGTGTTTTCCGTAAAATTCATTCCCACCTTTTTGTGGGAAGTTGATTAGATAAACTTCGCCTTGTTGAAATTTCATATAATGCTCCAGATAATAAAATAAGGTGTACCTCTTAGAAGTACACCAGACCGTTTTGTCCTTGACGAACAAGGCTTTATAAGTAAATATCGTATCCTTGACGAACAAGGCTTTTGACATTATTAGTGTACTTCTTTTTTTATTTTTTGTCAAGTAATTGTTTCCAAAAAGGAAACAGTTAGTTTCATTCCCCTCTATACACTCCAACAACTGCATAGATCTTGATGTGTGTGTCTTCGGCTGGTGGGAAGTCTAGGATGATGTCTTCGTACTTGTCATTGAGTGATACGAGGCGTAAGCGTCCGTTTTCGGTATAGATCTTCTTAAAGTAAGAACGGTCTCCGTATGCGATAACTGCTAGGTCTCCGTTGTAGGTGGTCAGTCCTTTGTCTACTAAATAGAGAATGTCTCCGTCTTGGTAGTCAGGCTGCATGGAGTCTCCGCTGACCTTAGTCGCAATATCGTGATGTGGTGGTTGCTCGTCAACCTCTATAGTCTCTCTGTCTGTATCGTCGTAGCCAAATCCGTAGTTAAATCCACAAGCTGCTGCCGTCTCAGATACAACCTCAACTTGGTACAAGCTGATAACTTCCGATACTTCGTTTATCTTCGTTTCATCTTCGTTTTGCTCTGTGTACATCTCGCCGTTTGCTTTTTGTCTCTCCAGAAGCTCCTCAGAAGTCCGTAGGACGATTTTTTTATTATCTGGGGTTAATTGTACCACCTTGTCCGTTATCTGCTGTGTGAGCAAATCTGGGGACGCTGTGGGGGTGTCTCCTTTACTAATAGATGGAAAGAAGTCATCAATACTTACACCCAAAATATCGCATAGAGAAAATAGCATATCTTGATTAGCTTTACGCTCCCCCTTTTCATATCTACTAATGGTTTGTTTTGTTGTATTTAGCTTTTGAGCAAGTTCATCTTGAGTAAAACCAGCTGATTTTCTGAATAGCTTTATCTGATTTCCTATGTATTTTTTTAAGTCCATATTTTTTACTCCTGTGATGTTATATGTAGATTATATAAAAAAGTCACCGAAAACGCAACTTTTTTTATTTTTTCATTAAAAAAGTGTTGACTTGTCACCAAAATGGTGATATAATTAAATCATGGTTGAGGTAATCAACCAAATAAAAAAGGAGGTGCAGCCAATGAGGCGACAGGAACAAAGACCTAAAAAAAGAGAATTCGGCTTAAAAATCCAAATTCTCTGGTTCAAATTCGAACTTCACTACTCAATAGAGTGGTAGAAGTTTACAAGGGGCTGACCTAAAGCCCCTCCCCTTTAAAGGGGTACTGTCATTGTATCATATAGGCTGTATCTCCTGCAAGAAAAAGGAGAAAAATATGGATTGGAAAAAATTCTTGTTTGGTAACTTTGATTACGAAAAGATAAATCAAGACAATCATGCAAAAACTTCCTTGGAAATTCGAGGTGGACTTATTCCGAGTATATTGTTCTGGTCTGGTATTATCGTACTAATTTTATATTTAATTTTCAGATAGGGAGGTGGTTATGATTTGCAAATACTTTTGTATGAATTACGTAAATCCAAAGGATTGACGCAAAAAAATTTGGCAGATAAACTTGGGATATCCGAAACGGCATATCGTCAGAAAGAAAAGGGGCAACGTCCTTTTACTCAAGATGAAATGTTTTTCTTGCATAGTTTTTTTAATAAACCATTGCAAGAAATTTTTTTACCAAGATAGTCACCAAAATGGAAACATCAAAAAGGTCAAACTTTTTTCAAAATCGATAGAATAATTCTATCAAAACTGTTGACAAGTACCAACAGTTTTGAAAAGACCTATTAGTAGAAAGGAAAAAGTCAATGTATGGAGCGAAAATGAGGGAGCTGAGAACGGCTCAAAAGCTGGGCTTGCGTGAGCTTGCTAAGCGAACCTTGATAGACTACACGACCTTGTCACGGATCGAGAACGACCTGAAGGCAGTGACGCTGTCGCAGGCGGTGGTCATCGCCAAGGCGCTAGGGTGTAGGGTAGAAGATATGTTGTAGGAGGAAATACTATGAACAACGCAGCGCAAAAAGTAACACGGATTGACAAAGATGCCTGGGAGATCGCTACGGAGCTGGCGAACGAATACGGCGTATCTATTTGTCACATCATCAGCGAGAGCGTCCGCTACTGTGCAGAGAATGCCGAATTTAAGGAGATGGACGTTGTCGTTAAACGATTGGTAGTCGGCAGTAAGGTGCTGGAGTAGGAGGGTGGAGATGGAAGTTTTTCTTTATGTGGTCATTGTATCAGCTATTACTTCATTTTTGGTGACGGTAATGCTATTGCGAGGATATTCGAATAGATTGACCGAAATGCTTGAGAATTTTTTTGACAATGAATTGCAAGCACGAAAAGAGATACAAAAACTTACTTTAGATACAATGGATAGAATTGCTAACAAAAAATAGAACAAAAAAATTCACTAATAGGAGGGGAAGAGATGAATGCAAATGTAAATGTATTTTATGAATTAACTTGTAAAGACTTGAACGAAGCGATTGACGCAAAAAATAAAATCATCGCCAATACACTTGACGATGAAACTGTTGAGATAAAAATTGAATTCTTACGTGATGTTTGAACTGTAAAATCGCTCGGAGATGGTTCTATCGTAGATCGCGTAATAGAGCCATGGTCGATTGTCTGATAGCTGTAGCTGGAGAATCGCTTTTATTGCTCTCGTTTACAGTGTAGAACATTGCAGATGCCAATGTAGAATCAAGTACAAACTTGTCTATATATTTGTGTTTCTTGCTATCGGAGTAAGTAATTGTCAGTGTAATTCGACCTTTATAATCTGGGTCTATTGATGATGTAAATTTTTGTCCTGGGGCAATCATATTTCCGATAAGTGAGTTGAAGCGGTGTACAGAATTCAATGGATCCAATTCGCCATCTATCTGAATATTATCTATATATGCTGGAGTTTGGCCAAAGTTTTTAAAAACAAAGGTACGTTGTTGATTTTTAACTGCATAGACATCTACATAAACATTAATATAAGGCTTTGCCATATCCTCTGTAGCTTTCTTTGTTTGCCAGAGTGAAATGGTATTAAAAACAAAACCGATAACTGCAATTATTACTGTGATATAGAGTGTCCAAATCTGGACATTATCATTGGTGATTTGTGGCATTAGATCACTTCCTTTCTGCTTTTATTATAGCAAAAAGGAGAGAAAAATAGAAAGGAAAGAGATATGGCAAATAAGGAATTTAAAAATAGTTACATCGATAGAAAAAAATTAAGTAGTAGTCTTAAAACACTGATGACTCAGCAAGCTATTGAAAGAGCAGAGCTTGCTGAGTCTCAGCGTAAGGAACTTGAAGAATTTCTTAAGGACCTGCTTTAATTATAGCAAAATGGGGAGAAGAATAGGAAGGAAAGAGATATGAGCAGCCTATCAAAAAATTTTCTACCAATTCAAAATTTAGAAATTAAGATAGATAGCGACTCTAGTATTCCACGAGTTATTTTGAACGGGATTGATTTTCAAGCAGAAGATATTGGTCTTCAAGGTATCAAGATAATTTGGGAAACAAAGACAGATGAAGTGCCAGAGACACTCATTCAGGTTGATTACATAACTAATCGTGAAGCGCCTCATATAGTATCTGTCAAACAGTCGTTTCAAAATACTTTACTTAAATAGTTGTGGCGAGTTTTATTTACTTTATATCAAATTTAGAAAGGAACTTTATGAACGAAATTTTTAATTTTCACGGGCAGGAAGTCCGTACTTTGACAATTGATGACGAGCCGTGGTTCGTTGGGAAAGATGTTGCAGACATCCTAGGATATAGCAAGGCTAGAAATGCGATTGCTCTTCACGTTGATGAAGAGGACGCCCTAAAACAGGGCATCCCTACTAGTGGTGGAACACAGGATATGTTGATCATCAACGAATCTGGTCTCTACTCTCTTATCTTATCCAGCAAGTTGCCTCAAGCTAAGGAGTTCAAGCGCTGGGTGACATCAGAGGTCTTGCCAGCTATTCGTAAGCAGGGCGGTTTTATCCGTGAGGACTTGGACGAGGATGCTTTTATCGCTCTCTTCACTGGCCAGAAGAAATTGCGTGAGCAACAGACTAGCATGTTGGAAGATATCGACTACCTCAAGAGTGAGCAACCGATTCATCCAAGCTATGCTCAATCGCTCCTGAAGAAGCGTAAGGCTAGGGTTGTGGCTTGCCTGGGTGGCATTGATAGCCCAGCTTATGCGGATAAGATTTTTGCTCAGTCGGTATTTAGACAAGCTGAGATTGACTTTAAAGACCACTTCAACATTAGTCGCTATGACTTGCTACCCAAGAAGCATGCGGATGCCGCTCTAGCTTACTGGATGACGTGGGAGCCAAGCACCAATACCAAGATGAAAATCATGGAACTGAACGCATTTAGTCAAGCGTAGGGAGGGAAAGAAAATGAGACCAAGACGATATCCGTATAGTGGAAAAAGAAAAAAGCAATCTGATAGACAGATTGCTAAGTTAAAAAGAGATATTGATGTAAATCGTACAAATATATCATCTTTAAAATTCGTTATAGAAACTTTAAGTAACCATCAGAATTATCGATAACTTGATAACCTTGAGCAGTTGCTTCTTCGATAATTTCAGCTTTAGACATTTCAAAATCAGATAACTGAATTACTGCGCTAGGTTTATCAGTAGTCGACTCTGAAAAATAAGATAATAGAATATTATCGAGATTTTCCCAGGTTAGTTTCTTAACAACGTGGTTTGGCTTATGGCTAAGCTTACTCATTTTTTGAACCTCCTTTCTGCTGAAGTTTTGACTAAAACGGTGAGAGGTCCTAGTCAAGAGTATTATAGCAATTTAGGAGGATATTACATCAGTCTTGAGGCTGATGTAGGAGGTTGAATGGAAGATAAAATTATCGAACTTGCTGATTACTTCATCAGCGAGAACACAACGTACAGAGAAGCTAAAATAGCGTGTGAGAAGCTATTTAGACAAGTCAGCCATGAGATAGAACTCAGGGCGATGGAAAGTAGAACAGTTTGACAAGAACGCAAAAAAGCACCTGACGGCAATCAGGCGCATACTAAAACAATTTAAACCATTATATCACAAAAATGCTTGCCCGCATAGTTGAGAGGATGTAGAAAATGGAAGGTATAACGTTACAATTACGATTAGACGGCGAAAGTGCTGAATTGTTCACAAATCAATTATTGGCTTTTGCTGAAAAGCAGGTCAAGGAGCAATTAGAGAACGATCGCATGCCAATCAATCAACAGGCTTTGATGGAGAAGTTTGGCTTCACTCATAGCTATATTAAGAAGTTAGAACGTAAAGGATTGAGATTTCGTAAGCAAGGGAAATATATTATGTACGATATTAATGATGTTTATGAGATTTTGGAATTAGAGAAAGAAGTACGAAAATTAAGAGCATAAGGAGAGAGAAGATGAATAATAAAAAAGCATACAAACATAAGATGAAAAAAGAGAATAGACCAGGTTTGCGAAATTTCTTTGAAAGATATGAGCACGAAGATGAAAATCTTAAAAAAATTGTACAAGATTTATCCAACGAGAAATTTAATCCACTTGACAAACCAAATGATTACAACGGTTCATTTGGTCATGATTTTATGTCGATAATGTGGGCAACTTTGCTTATTGATATTTTAAAAAATCTTAGAAAAGAAGTTTCGTCTTCTGCCAGTGATTTAGATTTAAAACTTGGATTTACTAAAGGATATCCGATGGCTAGTATTGTAAATACTCAGACAAAACCAACCAAAAAGAATGTAAAAATACTTAGCAAAATATTTGATAGAATGCATATTCTGTTTCCTGAAGAAACAAAACGAGCAAGAGAAAGAGAAAGCTTAGATAAATACATTGATGTGAATGAAATTTTACAGAGAACATTGTTACTTCATGGATTTAATGAATCCGCTAACGCTCTCAAAAATTATGAGAACGAAATCGATTCAGAACTAGAATCCGATGAACAAACAGAGACTGATAATAGAATTATGTCTAACATCTACGAACTAGTTATAAGTGATACCATTATTCAGTTTAACGAAGATGACACAGTGCTTAGTGTATTGAAGAAAATAAAAGAACAGACAAATTTGAAGTTTGAAGTTTTTGAAACACTGAAAGAAAAAGTTATTTAGGAGATTAAAAATGTTTGAACCACCGATTTTAGACCAGTTGATGGGAGTTGGAGCCTTGCTGATTGGATTTGCAGGAGCTTGCCGTCATATCAAATTGCAAGAACAACGAGAGGAAGAAGAGAGACGAGAAGAGCAAGAATTTGCGTCTATGATTATCCAAGGATACGAACGTGGTAGAGAGGACAAATGGCAAGAAATTCGCAAGAATATCCGTCGTCCATTTCCTGGCTTTACCTACGACAACGAACCGCCTGAAGGTTTACGTCCGGAGCCATTAGCTTTGCCAGAGCCTAAAATGCACAGCTTGAAGTGAGGAGGTCAGGAAATGGAAGAATTGATTGAATGGCTGGATAACCTGACTATGATTGTTAAAGAACTGAAAGGAAGGGAATCAGCTTCAAGACATTTTATTACGATTTTGGAAAATGATTACAAAAATCTATTACTAGTCAAAGAATACCTAACGGACTATGAAAAACTAGCTAAGGACTATCGTGATGTGGAGCTTAAAAATAAGCTGCTAAAGATTGAAAAAATGGAGCTGGAAGGCAGGTATATCTATGAGGATATGCGAATGAAGTATCGCGCTAACCGTAGGAAGTGGGGTGCTAGGTATGTCTGAAATTAAGTGGATAAAAATCACAACCGATATTTTTGACGATGAAAAGATTTGCCTGATTGATGCCTTGCCTGATCCTGATGCCATCTTAGTGATATGGTTCAAGATTTTGACACTTGCTGGAAAACATAACAGTAATGGTTTGTTGATGATGACTGATAAGGTTCACTATACAGATGAAATGTTAGCTACTATTTTTCGTAGACCATTGAATACAGTAAGAATGGCTATTGGAGTTTTTGAACAGTTTGGGATGATTGAGATTATCGATGGTATTATTAGCTTGCCAAATTGGGAAAAACATCAAAACGTTGACGGAATGGAGAAAATAAAGGAACAGACACGCAACCGTGTAGCCAAATACCGTAAAAAACAGAAAAATCTTGCTCTTGGTAACGTTACAGGTAACGTTACAGTAACGGACGGTAACGCACTAGAAGAAGATAAAGATAAGAATAAG
>NZ_VMLM01000051.1:0-18042 GCF_013276695.1 Streptococcus sp. 4155 | reverse complement strand
TAAAAACGTTTAAAATGTTTTCAACAACCTATCGAAATCATCGTAAACGCTTCGGATTACGAATGAATTTGATTGCTGGTATTATCAATCATGAACTAGGATTCTAGTTTTGCAGGAAGTCTAATAAATATAAACCGTAAATATGCCTGCCTGCTTTTGCTATCATGGTTTGGCTACCTATCCCAAGTTCGGATAAAAATACTTTCAAGTATTTATTCAATCCATAATTTGTAGAAAGTTTATACCTTCTATCACAAGAGACCAAATCATATTTCTTTAATTCTTCACGATTATAAAGAACCTTATCTTGTTCCTCTTTCAATGCATCCAATACAGATATTAAATCTTCATCAATAATAATTTCTCTTATGGAAGTATTCGTTTTTTGAGGAATAAAATTTGTCGATTTCTAGCAAATCTTCCATACGTTTTTAGAGTTTCTCTTTCATTTTCTATTTTATAATTCACCTTCTAATTCTCTTATAATCGAGTGTAAAGATTCTTTCGTTTTGGGAACAGATTCCTTCAATATACCCTCTATAATTTTAAAATTTAAGTTAGAATAATTATGATAAATAAAATTTCTAAAACCTTTTATCTGAGTCCAGTTTATCCTATCTGAATACTTCTGTTTTACTTCCTCTGATAATTTGCCTAACGATAACTGTTCTCCTACCTGTCCTAAATTCATAGCGATAGAATCAACTACCATATCATCATCTAAAGGTAAATTATATCTTCTTGCTTTATACAAAACAGCATCGGCCTTATCAAGATATAAAACCATATCCTTCAAATATGCTATATCAGTTTCAAGAGATTGACTTCTCATAAATAACCTCTCTATCATTCAAAAAATTTTTCTTGACTAACTTCCCAATGTTTGTTTTTGGAGAAAGTAAATCACTAACCAATAGAATATCTATATTACCATCAAAAATAGTCAAAAGTCTACCATATACATCAAAATATATAGAATCATCCTCTAACTCCAAAGCAATATCAACATCACTTTTCCCATCAGCTTCGCCCCTAGCATAAGAGCCAAATAGATAAATTTTAGATAAATCATATTGTTTAGCAACAGGAACAATTTTTTCCTTTATCTGATCTATTGTATAAACCATAACCGAACCCCTTTAGATTATATCTATCCACACTTTTATTTCACCTTACTCAGAATCAAGTTTAACTTCAAAAGGAATACTTCTTGTCAACACACTTTGCTTCAAAAATAACTTCACAGCAGTTGACATATCCAACCCCAACTCATTAAAAATCGCAGTCGCTTCTTTTTTCAATTCATCATCTACTCTTACAGCAATTTGTGACATAGCATTTCTCCTTTTCTTCTTGTATATCTATTGTATCACTTTTACCAATACATATCAAACTTATTCCCTAATAAATACAGTCTTTAAATTTAAACTTGCAACTTCTTCTCTAATGCTTGTGCCAAAACTTCTGAATAGTTAATCTTTTCTCGATCAGCAAGACGAACTAGCCATTCAGGAACGGTCACGTTCTTTCTAATCGCCTTGTTACTTCTCACAAAAGGCGCAGGATCAACTTGAATCATTGATACAAAACCATCTGAAACTTCAATCTTTAAAATATCACTTGGAGTAGGCAACGCCATCCCTTCATCGATATAAGAAGCTAAAACATTTTCAAGCATTTCTCGAGCATTTTTCATCGCTTCTTCGATATTTTTTCCTTCTGTACCACCACCAAATTCTGGAAATTCTACCCAATATCCTGTTCCTTCTTTATGAAAAATAGCTGGATACGTTTTTAACATTCTACTACCCCCAACATTCTACTACCTCTGATGTAAAAAGACTTAGGAAAGTAAAAATTACAATCCTAAATCTTTGAGAATCTTTCTCTCCAATCCCTTTCCCAAATCTTCATTTCCATGAACTGGAATCGTGACAAGATAAGAAAAACCCTCTTTCTTAAAATGATGATGACTTCCTCTTTGACGAACTTCAAACCATCCATTCTCAAGAGCTAGTTTCACCATTTCTTTACCTGTAAGTGGCATATATATTCGTTACCTCCTTACACTTACTATTATACGCATTATGTGTATAATAGTCAAATTAAAACAAACCACTTTTTCTCAATAACTACAAAATAAAATAGACCAGCTTCCTGATCTACTTTATTCTATATTCATTGACTTTTGGTCAAATTTTGGTCACACTTTGGTCAAAGATTCCAAAAATACTAACCTATTTTAAAAAACTAAATTGTGATGATTGCCTACAAATAAACACTTTGAATATTCTTTATGTTTCTTTACGCTTCTTATTATGCCCCCTGCAGGAATCGAACCTGCAACTACTCCTTAGGAGGGAGTTGTTATATCCATTGAACTAAGGGAGCTAGATAAAAACTCTGCTGAAAAAGCAGAGTTTTAGTCGAATTAACGACGGATTTCTTTGATACGAGCTGCCTTACCTTGAAGAGCACGCAAGTAGTACAATTTCGCACGACGTACTTTACCGTAACGAACAACTTCGATTTTTTCAACACGTGGAGTGTGGATTGGGAAGATACGCTCAACACCTACACCGTTAGAGATTTTACGAACTGTGTAGTTTTCTGAGATACCAGCACCTTTACGTGCGATAACAACACCTTCAAAAATCTGGATACGTTCACGGTTACCTTCGACAACTTTCGCGTGTACACGAACAGTGTCACCAGGACGGAATGATGGGATATCTGTACGAAGTTGACCTTCAGTCAAGCTTTGGATTAATGGATTCATTTTATTCTCCTATCTTTGTCAATCTTGAGGAATCTTCCTCAGCGGATAAACTGTATTTTTGTGCGTCCATTACACACAAGATACAGTTTACCAAATTTCCACAAAAAAGTAAAGAAATTTATAGCAGAATTCCTAAAAAAATCGCAATCAAACCACCGAGGTAGGTCAAAGCTAAATAAGAATAAAATCCCTTCCTATCACTTAACAATCTTTGGAGTTCGTCATTCAAGGTCGAAAAAGTTGTCAAACCTCCACAAAATCCTGTTGCTAAAATAGCATAGACTTCCTTAGACTCCACATGATTGTAGAATAATCCAATTAAAAAACAACCTAGAAGATTGACTATGAGCGTTCCGAGGGGCAATTTAGAAGTTTGATTATAGCGGGAAAAGAAATAGCGTACGAGTGCTCCGAAACCACAAGCAATTGCAAGATAGACCATTACCATTTCTTCCTCCCTAGAAAATAAGCTAAGAGTAGGCCTCCACCGATGCTCAAAAGCAAATACAGGACTAAACTAAGATAACGCCCTGTATCAAGCAGCTTCACAGTATCAAGCATTAGGCTGGAAAAAGTTGTTAAACCTCCACAAAAGCCCGTCCCTAGTGCTAAAATCAAGCCCTTACTAGTCCCCTTATAGACCAGATATCCCTTGACAAGATAAATCAAGCAGAAAATTCCCAGATAGTTGACAAAGAGAGTGCCCCAAGGAAAGTCTGGACTGGCTGATAACCAAGTAGAAACAAGGTAGCGCACAAGTCCGCCCAACATAGCAGCTATAAAAATGCCTAGCGGATAAAATTGTTCTTTTTTCATTTGATATTCTGATTCTGATAATCACGCGAACGTTTGAGTATGTCCGAAAAAGTCGCGACAATAGTTTCCTGATAGCGCTTATCTCCTACACGACTTCTAACCTTTTCAAAAATAACCGCTTCTCTCTTGGTATCTAAAATCGGTTTACCTGAAGCTTTCTTATAGGCAACTACACCCTCAACCAAATGCATTCGTTCTTCTAAGAGCTTGACGATTTGGTCGTCGATTTGATCAATTTCTTGACGAATACTATCTAAATCCATACAGTCTCCTCCTTTATTTGAATTATTGTATCAAAAAGCCACCAAATAGGCTAGTAAAATCCTAACTCACGATAAGAAAAATGCACTGATTGATTACATCAGCGCACGTTTATACTTATCCTACTTTAGCAGCCAATTCTTCTGCGAATTGTTCCAAGCGCTCAATGTCTTCTTCCTCAGCAGAGAGATCAACTTTAACACATTCTGAACCTTTTTCTGCTCCTGTCGAAACAAAAACACGATCAAAGTCATCAACAGCCTTACAGAATTCATCGTAGAAGGTATCTCCTGAACCAACCACTCCGTAGATTTTGCCATTCAAGTTGAGATCTGCTAGGTCTTCGTAGAAGTCCATCATCTCATCTGGCAATTCTCCATCACCATAAGTATAGGTCGCAACGATAGCGATGTCTGCTTCCAAGAAGTCTGAAGCGTCAACAGTTGTACATTCATCAACATCAACATCCAAGCCCAAGTCACGTAATTTGTCTGCTACAATATCTGCAATTTCTTCGGTATTACCGGTCATACTGGCAAATACAATTTTTGCTAATACCATATCGTCCTCCTCAATTTATCTTTCTCCATTATATCACATCTTTTTCATTTTAAAAATAAAAATTCTTGTGCTACAATGAAATGAGAAAGAATTGAGGTTATTTATGGAAATTTGCCATCAAATTTTAGAAAAAATCAAAGAATACGACACGATTATCATTCACCGTCATATGAAACCAGACCCTGATGCCTTGGGAAGTCAGGTGGGATTAAAAGCTCTTCTCAAACATCATTTCCCAGAAAAAACTATCAAAGCAGTTGGTTTTGATGAACCAACTCTTACCTGGATGGCTGAAATGGATCTTGTTGAAGATAGTGCCTACCAAGGCGCCCTTGTCATCGTCTGTGATACAGCGAATACTGCTCGTATAGATGATAAGCGCTATAATCAAGGTGATTTTCTCATTAAGATTGACCACCATCCAAATGATGATGTATACAGTGACCTATCTTGGGTGGATACTAGTTCAAGTAGTGCTAGCGAGATGATTACCCTATTTGCCCAAACAACTCAACTGGCCTTGTCAGATTGCGCTGCTGAGTTGCTCTTTGCAGGAATTGTTGGTGATACAGGTCGCTTCCTCTACCCTTCTACCACTGCACGGACTCTTCGCCTGGCTGCTTATCTGAGAGAACAGAACTTTGACTTTGCGGCTCTCACTCGCAAAATGGACACTATGAGTTACAAAATTGCTAAACTTCAAGGCTACATCTACGACCATCTGGAAGTGGATGAAAATGGCGCAGCGCGCGTTATCCTGAGTCAGGAAATCTTAAAACGATTCAATGTCACCGATGCTGAAACTGCAGCCATTGTCGGTGCACCTGGACGCATTGACAGCGTCAGTCTCTGGGGAATTTTTGTGGAGCAGGCTGATGGCCACTACCGCGTTCGCTTACGTAGTAAAATCCATCCTATCAATGAAATCGCCAAGGAACATGATGGTGGAGGCCACCCTCTAGCAAGTGGTGCTAATTCCTATAGCCTAGAAGAAAACGAAATCATCTACCAAAAGTTAAAAAACTTGCTTAAAAACTGATAAAATACTTGCCAAACTTTTCAGAATCTGATAGACTAGTATGGTAACAATCTATGGCTCGCAAAGAGACCATGGCAGAAAGGAAATATTGTAAAATGAAAAAAGATATCCATCCAGAATATCGCCCAGTTGTCTTCATGGACACAACTACTGGTTACCAATTCCTTAGCGGTTCAACAAAACGCTCTAACGAAACAGTTGAGTTCGAAGGCGAAACTTACCCATTGATCCGTGTGGAAATTTCATCAGACTCACACCCATTCTACACCGGACGTCAAAAGTTCACTCAAGCAGATGGACGCGTGGATCGTTTCAACAAAAAATACGGTCTCAAATAATGAGAAAAAGACAGCTTCGGCTGTTCTTTTTTGTTTCTTGAAATCAACTGCTGTTTTCATGTTCCAAACTAAAAAAACTTTACACTCTCGATAGTTTCTAGAGTACAAAGTTTTCTCTTGCCTAAAAAATATAAAAGATATATACTAGCTATATATAGTATAGATTGGAGATATACCATGACGACATCACTTACTAAACAGTACAATTTTAAAATCAATGAGTCATCAATGGAACAAGCTAGAGCTATCATCAAGGAAAAAGGAATGACTATGACGGATGCTATTAGTCTTTTTATCGAGCAGATTGTACTCGAACAGGATTTGCCAATAAAAACTGCAGAAGATATACATCGTGAGCGATTGATTCAGGAACTACAAGCCCAATCTGAACGCTCCTTAAGAGAATACGAATCCGGAAAAGGAACTTCCCTAGACAATATGAGGCTACGATATGGCTTATAAAGTGAGTCTTTCTACTGAAGTGAGTCAGGCAATTGACAATATCCATGACTACATTACTACTGTTCTTTTATCACCTCAGTCTGCTAAGAATACTGTAGCCAGAATTTTAGACGGCTTAAAAAGTTTAGAAACTTTTCCTGAAGCTGGCTTTGATGCAGATGAAAAAATCGGACTAAAAATCAACAGTAAGTACCCTACGCGAGGAAAAATTATCGGTCAGTATATCTTGCTTTACTTTATCGACCAGACTCAAAGAACTGTTTTTCTTTCCCACTTATTTCACACCAAAAGTGACTATGTTACCTTGCTCCAAAGCAAAAATAACAAAAACTCAAAATCATCATTTTAATGTCCACCACTCTCTTAATAACCTTGTACTTATAAGGAACACAGTCTTCATTTTAACTAAAAAATAAAAAAACTTTGCACTCTAGCTAGCCACACAATGGTTTCCAGAGTACAAAGTTTTTTAATTAGACCAGGTTTAGTCTTCCTTATCTTGATTTTCAGTTCCTTTAACTGCTTTTTTAAATTCAGATAGCATTTTACCGATTGACTCGCCTAGTTCAGGTAATCGTTTTGGTCCAAAAATCAAGAGAGCTCCTAAAACGATGATAATCAATCCTGGTGCTCCGATATCACGTAAGATTCCCATTTCTCGCTCCTTTCTGCTTGCGTTTCATAATGTGTTTGCTGATGGTAATACTCAATTCATAGAGTAATATCAAGGGGGCAGTCATTGCCAAATCGCTGACAAAGTCAGCTGGTGTCAAGATGACTGCAAGTACCAATAAGATAAAATAGGCATATCGGCGATAAGCAATCAATAATTCTGGTCCAATGAGGCCAATCGACGTCAAAAAGGCAATGATAACTGGTAATTCAAAAACCAGAGCCATGGGTAAGGTCGTTTGAAAAACAAAGGACAGATAATTTTGGGCTGTTAACTGCGTTTCAAATAGTCCTTCTCCTAGCCCTAATAAAACCTGAAGTAAGGCCGGTGTTACAAAGTAAAAACCAAAAGCCAGTCCAACTAGAAAACAAAGGAAACTAGCTGGAATATAGGCAAAAATCGCTCTAGCTTCTTCCTTCTTTAAACCGGGTTTGATGAAAGACCAAATATGATACACCGTGTAAGGCAAGGTGATGGTAAAGGCCATCAGACTAGCCAAACGTATGTATATCCATAAAATATCATTGGGTCCTAAAACAATCAACTTTTGCTGAAAAGATTGGGTCACATACTGGTAAATCTGGTCTGCAAAAAGTAGGGAGACACAGAATACCAAAAAGAAACAAATGACCACAGCCAATAATCTCTTTCTAAATTCTACCAGATGTTCCACGATTGTCAATTCTTTTCTGTCCATCTATTTTTCACCCTGTCTAAAAGTGACAATCAAGACAATAATAACAAAGACTAGCTGGCTGACCAAGCCTTCCCAACTTGGATAAATTCCAAGCAAATCGATCGTTGGAAAGCCTGTCAGCAAGTGATTTGGTGCCATATTGGTCAACTGAAGAGCATGGACACTAACTCCCAGCATCTTGAAGGCTAGGGCATAAATCATCCAAGTCAGGATAAAGAAGACCTTATGTGGCAGGAAGAATTGACTGGCCTTATTCATCACTATGGCAATAATTACCAGAACCAGTAAGGCAAGTGAGATTCCCAAGACAAATTCAAAGCTGGAAATCCTTGGTAAAATCCCAACATAAAAGAGAATGGTTTCTGCTCCCTCACGGAAAACAGCTAGAAAACTGAGAGCAAACATGGAAATAAAGGAGCCTGTCTTGGTCACTGTTTCCATTTGTGACTCCATAAAGGTATTCCATTTTTTGACCGAGGATTTGCTGTGGAGCCAGATTCCAATCAAAATCATCATAGCTACTGCAAAAATTCCCACTGCTCCTTCGATGATTTCACGATTGGAGCCTGATGTTACTGCTGGAAAGGCAATTTGCAGGATAAAAGCAATAAGGAGACTAGCCATGATTCCAGTGATAGCACCACCATAAACCCACTTGAGTCCCTTTCGCATCTTGGCTGCTTTCAAGGTCGTCACCAAGGCCATGACGATTAAGAGAGCCTCTACCCCTTCTCTCAGGAGAATCAGCATAGCATCAAAGGCATTGTAACGTGCGCTAGTATCAATTTGTGATAAATCTGCAATCAGTTTTTCTAATTTTTCTTGGTATTCCTTCTCACTTCCCTTGACCATAATCACAGGGCTTTCACTTTCCACTCGAGTATAGAGGGAAGGATTGGTCGTGCTAACAGAGCCTTCAATCGTTGGCCAGATAGTGATGAATTCCTTCATGCTAGCTGCTCCTGATGCTTGATCACCAGCTTGGAATTGTTCCAAAGCCTTTGTCAAAAGGGCAATACCGTCTTTAAGACTCAAATCAGAAGATGTTGCTACGACTGCTTTTCCAGCTACAAAATCATCAATAGCCTTTTTTAAGTCCTCAAAGGAAGTCTGGATGGAGTTAAAATCTGTAGGTTCAGTTTCCATGCTACTACGCAGGAAGGAAATAGCTGTTTCAACACGGCCATAATGGGCTGTACTATTGTCACGAACCACACTTTCATTGATAGTCCAAGTGGAATTCATTTTCTTAAAAGCTTCTCGGATCTTTTCCAAATCTTTGGAGGCAATGGCCTGCTCTAAGGCTTCAAAACGAGGACTTAGACGGTTTACCAATTTTTCCTTTTCCGCATCTAGGTCAACAGGATTTTGTTCTTTTTCAAAAGCTAATAGGGCTGCAGAAATTTCGGTGAGTTTGTCTTCAGTAATCTCGCCTGATTGAGCTAACTTTTCCTTAACAACCTTACCAGCCTCAGAATTGCTGCCTTCTACTCTTTCAAAGTCTGTTGCCATCTCCTGAACGAGATTCTGGGCCTCAGACTGATTCCCATTTTTGACCGCTTTAGAAGCATCTGTGATTTTTACAAAGTAAGAACTCAAGCTTTCTTGGGCACCTACTGGGGAAAGAATAAAAAATGACAAAGCTAAAACTAGTAACCAGCTTTTAGCCTTCCAATAATTTCTGACCAATGTAGCCTCCTTTCTCCACACCACCAAAGCAAGCAAAAAGTCCACTACCGATGTGAGTGATGTATTCATTCATCTTATCTGTAGCACCTAGATTAGTTTGAACCTTAACAAAATTATCAGGATCCTTCTGGAAAGAAATGAAGAGCAAGCCCGTATCAAACTGACCAGTCTTTTCATCAATTCCATCAGAGTAAGAATAAGAACGGCGCAAAAGGGGTTTGTCCACTTCCTTAGCCAAACGGACATGTGAATCATCTGGCAAAAGACTCAAATCCACTTCATCAAACTCATTTTTCTTACCAAAGGGGGCACCACTTTCCTTATAACGGCCAAATGTATTTTCTTGTTCTTCGAGACTAGTGCGATCCCAAGTCTCTAAAAACATCTGAATCCGACGAACTGCCATATAAGAACCATTTTCCATCCAGTCCTTACTATCAGCCCAGATGACGCGGTCAAAATCTTTCTCCTTGGTTGGATTTGCTGTTCCATCCTTAAAACCAAAGAGGTTACGCGGAGTCTCCATTCGATCTCCAATAGCTGCAAATCCAGACTGACTCCAACGAAGGGTCACTGCATTTCTCCCCTTACGGATGAGATTGCGAATAGCGTGAAATGCAACTTGCTCATCATCTGCACAAGCCTGAATGACAATATCTCCACCAGTATATTTTTCACGCAATTGCTCTTTAGGAAAAGGCGGTAAATCTCTGAACACTTGAGGACGCTTGTTTTCCAAGTTCATCTTTTTCAAGAAACTTGCAGACACACCAAAAGTCAGCGTCAAACGATGCGGATTCAGCCCGACTGTTTCACCAGTATCGCTCGGAGGCAAGAGAGTATTCTGGCCATCTTTTTTTACCAGTTCCCCCTCAACCAACTTGGCACTATAATCCGTCCAATCCTTGAATAGCTGGATAATCTTATCTCTATCCGTCGTATGCAGGTCCAAGACAACAAAATAGATATTCTTTTGCATGGGCGTACTAATCCCAGCTTGATGCTTGCCATAAAAAGCAATTTTTTCATTTCCGTACGAGATTTTTTCCTGACTTCCTAGATTAGGTGCGAAAAAAGCAGAAGCACCAGAGAGTCCTAGCGCTAAACCAGCCCCTCCAATCCCTGCTTTTTTTAGAAATTCTCGACGGTCCATTTTCTTTTCAAAAAACTTTTCGTCTTTTTCAGTCATGACTCTTATTCTCCACTAAGAAATTTACCCATTTGTGATAGAGGTTCACCAAGTTTTGTCACAGCTTCTGACAATTCTTTGGTATCTTCTTTTGTCAAATCAGTATAGAGTTTGTAGTGTTCCTTGTCGGTCATTTGTTTGTCCAGCAAACTATTAACTGACTTGAAATCTGCTTCCAATTCTTTAACTAGGTTAGCATCTGATTTTTCAAGTAAAGGTTTAAAAAGTTGGAAAATCTTCTCAGCTCCCTCGATATTTGCACGGAAATCATACAAGTCTGTATGAGAATAAATTTCCTCTTCACCCGTAATCTTGCTTGTCGCTACTTCGTTAAGCAAGTCGACTGCCCCAGTCAACATGACCTTGTAGTCCACATCCACAGTTGCAATCTTGGCTTTCAATTCCTTGATATCATTGACCAACTGATCGCCATAACTTTCAGTTCCTTTAGTTGTATTGTCTTCCCAAAGGATACGCTCAATACGGTGGAAACCTGACCATCCCTCTTCTGTCTTGTTTTCGTCCATGTAGTCTGCCAAACGGAAGTCAATCTTGACATCTGACTCACCAAAACTCTCGGCAATCGGTTCTGAACGCTCATAAGACATACGAATCAGTGGATAGACCTTCTTAGCTTCTTCTAACTTACCTTCTTTCAACAGTTTGACAAAGCCTTCTGTATCTGTCAACAGTTTATCGATTTGGTCTTGCACAAAAGTCTTATAGTCAGCAGTAGCCTTATCAAGCATTTTTTGCTTGTCTTCAGACAAGGCTGTCACCTTGGACGAATCACTCGTATTGCTTGGCTTAGATTGGTTATTAGCACAAGCTGTCAATAGCAAGGCTGAAGATAAAAGGACAAAACCTAGTTTTTTCATTGTATACTCCTATCAGTTCAGGAAACCTGAATTCATTTTACGTTTCATTATACCATGTTTTCACTCATTTTTCAATAAATTTTCAGACAATTTAATGTTATGTTTTCTCAATCTACCAGACTTAATACGACTTTGTAACTTGTAATCTTGTAAACGATACATGGTCGGAACATAAAAGAAATCACCACTTTTATGTAACTTAATCGCAACTTAATCGCAACAAGAACATTATTATCAAATCTTTTTACATATTCAAAACTGGCGTCTTTCTCTCGTGGATTGATGCCGACGAAATCTGGGTTCCTTAGTATGAGTTCCAGGTCTTCAATATGATGAATCACATCATTGTGATGGCCTTTTATCATATGGCTTCTCAAACCGTCTTTGTTGACCTTTATGTCGCTCGCTTCAAGAACAATATCAAAAATTTCTTTTACTTCATCGGTAATCTGACCGATTTTTTTCATGATCCATAATTTCCTCCGTTATTCCACAACTATTATATCACAATCATAGTGTATATCAGGATATATCAAACTCTATTATTCGTTAGATACTCACTTTTAACTTTTCCCTTTTCCTCAAAATAATAGTATAATAGAGGTAGAATTTAGAATCGAGGTACACCTATGGCTGTAAAATTTACAAAACGAGACGACTTGGACAAGATGTTTGAAGAGTTTGCTAAACTCCCAGATTTGAAACAAGTCACTTTCCCTGATGACAAAGAGAAAAAAGCCAAAGCAGAAAAGAAAAGCTAGATGACTGCTTTCCAACAACTCCCATCTAGTGTACTTCAAACTGGAGCCATTTTTCTCTCCATTATCATTGAAGCCCTCCCCTTCGTTCTGATAGGAAGTATTGTCTCAGGGCTGATTGAGGTCTATATCACACCTGACAAGGTTTATCATTTTCTCCCTCGAAATCGTTGGGGGAGAATCTTTTTTGGCACCTTCGTCGGGATACTTTTTCCCTCTTGTGAATGTGGGATTGTCCCCATTATCAATCGTTTTCTGGAAAAAAAGGTTCCCAGTTACACGGCCGTTCCCTTTCTTGTGACAGCACCTGTTATCAATCCCATTGTTCTCTTTGCGACCTATTCTGCCTTTGGCAACTCCTTCCATGTCGCCCTATTACGAGCTCTGGGTTCCATTCTTGTGGCTGTAATACTAGGAATTTTTCTAGGATTTTTCTGGCAAGAACCGATTCAGAAAGAAAATCGTCTGACTTGTCATGAGCATGATTTTTCTTACTTGAGTTCTGCAAAAAAAGTTTTTCAAGTCTTTGTGCAGGCCATTGATGAATTTTTTGATACGGGGCGTTATTTGGTATTTGGCTGCCTCTTTGCTTCTATAATACAGGTCTACGTTCCGACTCGGATTCTGACCTCTATCAGTGCGACCCCTCTTTTTGCCATCCTGCTCTTGATGATTTTATCCTTTCTTCTTTCGCTCTGTAGTGAGGCGGATGCCTTTATAGGTGCTTCTCTTCTCTCGAGTTTCGGTTTGGCTCCAGTTCTGGCCTTTCTCGTCATTGGCCCAATGCTGGATATCAAAAATATTCTCATGATGAAAAATTACTTGAAAGCACGATTTATTAGTCACTTCATTACGATTGTGACTCTGGTCGTTTTAGCCTATTCTCTCTTGATTGGAGTCATCCTATGATTCGATTTTTAGTTTTAGCTGGCTATTTTGAACTGACTATTTACCTCCATCTGTCGGGCAAACTAAACCAGTACATCAACATGCACTATTCCTATCTGGCCTATATCTCCATGGTGCTTTCCTTTATCTTGGCAATTGTTCAATTGTATATCTGGATGAAGCAAGTCAAAACCCACAGTCATCTGAACAGCCGATTGGCCAAGATGACGAGTATTTCTCTTCTGGCTATTCCACTTGTCATCGGCTTAACTTTCCCAACTGTTAGCTTGGATTCTCAGACCGTTTCTGCCAAAGGCTATCATTTCCCCCTATCGGAAGGAACGGATCTAGCCATTCAGACAAGTGAAGGGACGACAAGCCAATATTTGAAACCAGACACCAGTTCTTATTTTTCAAAATCAGCCTATGAAAAGGAAATGCGAACGGCGGCGGATAAATACTTGTCCCAGGATAGCATTCAGATCACTAATGAAAACTATATGGAGGTCATGGAGGCTATCTACGACTATCCAGATGAGTTTGAGGGCAAGACAATCCAGTTTACAGGCTTTGTCTATAACGACCCCAGTCATGCCAATAGTCAATTTCTGTTCCGATTCGGCATTATCCACTGTATCGCAGATTCTGGTGTCTATGGATTGCTGACCAAGGGAAATACCCGGCAGTATGAAAACAACACTTGGATTACGGCCAAAGGAAAACTGCTCAATCACTACCATAAAGAACTCAAACAAAATCTCCCAACCTTGGAAATCGACAGCTTTACAAAAGTCGATAAACCAGAAAATCCCTATGTTTATCGAGCTTTTTAAGAAAATCAAGATAAAAACGAACAAGTTCTCTTCTGAATGACAGAAAAGAGCCTGTTCGTTTTTTTTGTTATATGAGAATTAGTGACTTGTAGATTTTCATCTTATACCATTTCAAGCCATACAAGCAACTCAGTGAGAATAAGAGAGCCACTCATTAATCATACTAGCGATTTTTTTGGGTGCTTCAGTATAAAGCTCATGGCCAACGTTTTCTAGAAAAATAGTATCAAAATAATCTGGTAATTCTTTTAGTGTTTCCTCTCTCCATGTAGCTTCATTAGGATAGCGAGGACTAATAAACAAGGTATCTCCCACTTCTCTCTTAAAAGCTTGTATTTTTCTCCGTAAGCGGAGTATCGCTTCTATATTTTCATAATTTATAGCCAACTCATATCTATTATACTCAGAATTCCAGTGATAGGACTGCCTTACGGCTTTCTCCATATTTTCTGACCAATGCTTTGCTTCAGATTTTTCTTTAGAAATAAGAAGAGCTAAGTCCGAAACGATTTGAGATTTGATATAATTTTTAGTTTCCTCTAACTCTGTATCCAAAGGTAAAATCTTATCTAAATCTAGATAGCCACCATCTAAAAGAATCAGTTTCTTCACTTCTTGAAATTCCGATGCGAGATAACGAGCTAAATCTCCTCCAAGAGAATGACCTATCAGACAGATAGATTCTTCCTCTTCTATCGATTTTTTAAACCATGATTTCAATTCTGTTTCATCTCGAAGATGTTTTTCATATGGATTTAGAAAATAAACCTGAGAATCTAGTTCTTGAAGAAGATCCTTGCTATGATAGACATTACTTCCCAAACCACCAATAAAATATTTTTTCATTCTCTACTTAATACTATGCTTATTCATCTTTTGTTCAAAGATAGTTGTGATAATCTGACGCAATTCTTCTCGTTCTTTTTCTGGAATCTCACCACTTGTTTGAGCTGCAGCGTAGAGTTCAGGGTGTTCGATTGAAATGCGTTTAATCGTACGTGTCGTAGCATGTTTTCTGACGAAAAATGGGATTCGCTTAATCAAGTCTTGTGGGACAAGCGCAAGAATCTTCTCAGCAGTTTCCTTGTCACTAATCTTAGACGTCGTCAGCCCATTCTTTATCATTTCCTGTTCTTTTTCTGTAAAATCTTTTAATTCCATCTGATTAGTCCTCCTATTTTCTCTAAGTTAAATTATATAGCAATCTGGATAAAACTACAAATGGACTATCTGGAAATAGGTGCAATACTGTAAAGACGAGTCTGTTCTTTAATTATAAATCTTCCTCCTCAGTCACTTCCCATACTTCTGATTGATAGCCATTCCCATCAATATCGTATCTTTGGATATAGCCAATAAATGTTTCATTTTTTCGTGGTTTCTGGCTATTAACGATTGAAATAACCCACCAACTCATCAAAAATAGAAATAAAAGTCCTAGGATTACTGTCATATCATACCACCATTAAAGTTTAACCCACTTATCATTATCCATGATAAAAGGCTGAGCCAGTCCCTCGCCTGTATAATCCGCATACTTGGTGCCTAAATACTTGTAACAATCTTCCTTGCTGGCAAATTTAATCGCTTGGTAGGGCTCTTCGAAAGTCAATTTCTCTACAAATAAGAAACCGTCATCAGCCGGTACTAAGACTCCAACGTGGCCTACAAACAGATACTCACCATCCAGATTGTCGTGCAAGACTACAGATAGCATTCGAGCTTTGTCGTTGAATTGAAATTGGGAGAAGAATGTTTCCATCTTTTCAGCGTGAACCTTGACATCCGTCGTTGCCTCAGTTGGAACTCTCGAAAATAGAATATCAAACTCTTCCTTATCTTGTGAATCAAAGACCTTCCCCTTATCAATCGCATCGTTATCTAGGAAAAGCAATTGATCATTCTTATCAAGTTTTGGAATGGTGACTGAATTTTTCAAAAGACAATAACTATTGATACGGCAGTTGGTTCCAACAAAATCACCCTTCTTTTGATTCCAGAGATGACTGATTTTTTCAACATCGTATTCTGTGTGAGTAAAGGAAGTGAAATCTCCTGATAAGCCAGTTGAGCCGACAATGGTATTGTAATCATTAACGAGATTAAAAAAGGCATCAACACTATTTGGATCCAAGTGAGCTGATAAGAGAGATTTGACCTCTTCTGTACTTACCTGATTGTTTAGGTTGGTGTATGAAGCTTTCCATGGAACTTTCGTTGAACTACTTTGCCTTTGACTCGTCCCATTCGAAGTTGTAGCATCTTGCTGACAAGCTGCCAAGCCTAAAAACAAAGCTGAACAGATTCCTAATATGGCTAATTTTCTTGATTTCTTCATCTTTTTCTCCTAAATGTCTTGGATTAAAGTTTCTTTAACTACTGATTTACAGATATTGATTACTTTCTCATTTAATATGCTCATCGTCTTTCCCTCCGATTTGTTTTTTTTGTTATTTCCTTAAGCTTGATTTAATTATAATAGGCGTTTCGTGCTCTGTCAACAATTTTTTTACGAAAACACAACAAAGTTTTCATTTTCGTGGATTTCGTGTTATGCTTTACTTATAAAAAACAGAAAGCGATTTCATTCGTGGATAAAGAAGAGATTGCAATTGTTACATGCGAAAAATAAAACAATATAGACTAGTAATGGTTGGACTCAATAAGAATTGAGTACCAAGATTGGTATAAGTAAAAACACCCTTGGAAACTATGAAAAAAGGTTAGGTCTACTAAGAAAAATACTATATTTGACTTAGTTAAAGTATTCAGTAGCTTGATTGATGTCCTCTTTCCTCCAGTTCAAAAGGATTCTCCTAGCGATATCCAATCTATCTACGACCAACGGGCATCACCCAGACAAGGTAAAGTACTGACCTATGCCGATAGGCAACTGTATGAGAAGAAAAACGATGATAAACGAAGTATCGCAAAAATCATCAGACTGGACGACTACAGACAGACTACTTACTCTCGTGTTAGGTAGTTTATCTCTGCAGGTAGCCGCTCGATGCAGGACGACAATTTAGATATGGAGTTTCCATTCTATGAGGATGAAATCCCAGACGACTACGACGCAATCGCTTATGTCGTCAGCAAGTCCATGGAGCCAAAGATAAGAAACGGCAACTACCTATTTATCAAGAATCCCCCACAGATTGACTATAATACCATCGTCATCTTCCAAGTAGACGGTGCTAACTAGGTCAAGAAACTTCGCCAAGGCTACCTCAAAAAACTCAATCCCGAATACCCCGACATCTGCCTAGACGAAAGCAACCGTATTCGCACCATCGGAAAAGTTGTCAGGCTGTATAGGGAGAATTAAAAAAGAGGGAGAATGACGATATAAAACAAACAGATTTTAAAAGATTCGAAAAACTTTGAAAAAGTTCATTTTACATTTCAAAAAAAGAATAAGTGACCTAAAGCAGATTATATTTTGTTAAACAATAGTGATATGTAAATTTAGAGAAAGGCATTTAAGATCACTTTTCAAAAGGCAAATACTAAACTAACGAAACCGATAAACCAGCTCCTTAGTTCCCATATTTTCAGGCACACACTCCTTAGTACACTAGCTGAGAAGAATATCCCATTAAAAGCTATAATGGTTAGAGTGGGACACAAAGACGCTAAAACAATAAATAACATCTACACTCACGTAAGTAAAATAATGGAGCAAGCTGCTTTGGAGGTTTTAAATACCATATCATTAAATCGAAAATATATCAGATCGAATCTAGACAAGTAGATTGCGATTGCTAAAACATTTGTAGAAATTCATTTGACTTTTCTAATCAATTTGTGCATATCTTATTTCATACTCAATGAAAATCAAAGAGCAAACTAGGAAGCTAGCCGCAGGTTGCTCAAAGCACTGCTTTGAGGTTGTAGATAGAACTGACGAAGTCAGCTCAAAACACGGTTTTGAGGTTGTAGATGAAACTGACGAAGTCAGCTCAAAACACCGTTTTGAGGTTGTAGATGAAACTGACGAAGTCAGCTCAAAACACCGTTTTGAGGTTGTAGATGAAACTGACGAAGTCAGCTCAAAACACCGTTTTGAGGTTGTAGATGAAACTGACGAAGTCAGCTCAAAACACCGTTTTGAGGTTGTAGATAAAACTGACGAAGTCAGTAACATATACGTACGGCAAGGCAACGTTGACGCGGTTTGA
>NZ_VMLM01000050.1:0-9609 GCF_013276695.1 Streptococcus sp. 4155 | reverse complement strand
TTTCATTGAGTATTATTTCTCTCTTTATGACGCTCATAAGCCTTGAGCTGGCGCTGCAGTTCCTTTTTAATAGCAGGTTCTGGAGCATATTTTTCTTCCCAATCATCTGGTTTTAAGATTTTGTGGGTCACTGGATCAAAATGAGCCTTGCCATCTGGAAAAATTTTCCCCATATTAGCCTGATGGACAATGTCAAAAATACGTTCTGGGTCCACCCCCATCAAGACAAAACTACCGTAGGTAAAGTAAAGCGTGTCAATCAAGGCATCCACTTGCCCTATCAAATCTTGCTGGGCAGGCGTCTTCTTGGCTACTTTATCTGCCGCCTTATCAAGAGTCTGATGAAGTTGCGATAGAGCTTGACCAAAGTCCTCTTCAGAAGGACTGGCTGCTCGAACAAACTCCACCAATTCTTCTATTTTAAAGCCAGCCCTATGGGTTGCACCTTCTAAATCCCAAGCTCGAGGTTCTTCTTGGGTTCGTTCATCCATCATGTGGTGGAAGGTCTTGACCTTATTGAAATGATAGTCACGGCTGACAAAGACTTTTTCTGAAGCCAAAACACCAAAATGTTCCAAGGCCTTGTGGATTCCGTCTTGCTGATTGCTGGTGGTAATGTGCTTGGCAACTTCCTTGACACTGCTACTACCATTTCCCATAGCAACCGACATCCCAACACCTGCCAGCATTTCTAGATCGTTATCTGAGTCACCAAAGGCCATGACTTGATTGAGGTCAAAGCCATATTCTTTCCCGACTAGTCGAATGCCTTCCAATTTAGAGTTTCCTTGATTGATGACATCCGCAGCAAAAGGATTGCTACGTGTCAATTTCAAGTCTTCAAAATCAGCTGCCGCCTTCTCAGATTCTTCTGGCGTCATCAGCATCAAAACTTGGTAGATAGGCTGATTCATCAGGTGAAGCAGGTCTTCTTCCTTTTGAGGAACAACCTTGCTGACCATGCGATTAAAAGACTGACTCACTGTTCGGGTTAAAACAGAGGGAACGAAGCGACTGATTCGTTGGGAAAAAGAACCCAAACCAAAAGACATGATTTTGGAACCCAACATGGCATCCTTGGTCCCTAGGGCAATCTCCTTACCCTCTTTTTTAGCATAGCTAATTAGATGGCGCAAGTGCAACTTGGAAATAGGGCTCGTGAACAAGACTCTGTCTTTAGTAAAGATGTACTGGCCATTATAGGTTACCGCAAAATCCAGGTCCAAATCGTCCATCAATTCCTTAACAAAAAAAGGTCCTCGCCCTGTCGCTACACCGACAAGCACCCCTTGTTCTTTAACAATCTTAATCGCGTCCCTAGTGGATTTCAAAACACTCTTGCGATTGTTGACTAGTGTTCCATCGATATCAAAAAAAACAGCTTTGACTTCCATCCTATCCCAATCTCCCCTTTTGTGATACAATGATTATACCACATTTCAGAAAGAGTAAGTAAATCATGCCTAAGAAAATCCTTGTTTTACATACAGGTGGGACTATTTCCATGCAGGCCGATGCTTCTGGCGCTGTTGTGACGAGTTCAGATAATCCTATGAATCATGTGTCCAACCCACTTGAAGGAATCCAAGTTCATGCCTTGGACTTTTTTAACCTGCCAAGCCCCCATATCAAACCCAAACATATGCTGGCTCTCTACCAAAAAATCAAAGAGGAAGCAGATAACTACGATGGGGTGGTGATCACACACGGAACCGATACTTTAGAGGAAACAGCCTATTTCCTCGATACCATGAAAATTCCCCACATGCCCATCGTTCTAACAGGAGCCATGCGCAGCTCCAATGAGCTCGGTAGTGATGGTGTTTATAACTATCTGAGTGCTTTGCGAGTGGCCAGCGATGACAGGGCTGCTGACAAAGGAGTTTTGGTCGTTATGAACGATGAAATCCACGCTGCCAAGTATGTCACCAAAACACATACGACTAATGTCAGCACCTTCCAGACCCCAACACATGGTCCCCTCGGTCTCATCATGAAACAGGAAATCCTCTACTTTAAAACAGCTGAACCTCGTGTTCGCTTTGATCTTGATTACATACAAGGCTTGGTGCCTATCATCTCGGCTTATGCTGGTATGACAGATGAGCTGATTGATATGCTGGATTTGGAACAATTGGACGGTTTGATTATCCAAGCCTTCGGAGCTGGTAATATTCCCAAAGAAACGGCTCAAAAATTAGAAAACCTTCTGCAAAAAGGAATCCCAGTCGCCCTGGTTTCACGATGCTTTAACGGTATCGCTGAGCCTGTTTATGCCTACCAGGGTGGGGGCGTGCAATTACAAAAATCTGGTGTCTTCTTTATTAAAGAACTCAACGCCCAAAAAGCCCGCTTGAAACTCCTCATTGCCCTCAATGCCGGACTAACAGGGCAAGATTTGAAAGACTATATGGAAGGCTAAGACTCTTGAAAAATCTCTTCAAACCACGTCAGCTTCCATCTACAAGCTCAAAGCAAGGACTTGAGCTGACTTCGTCAGTTCTATCCACAAGCTCAAAGCAGCGACTTGAGCTGACTTCATCAGTTTCATCCACAAGCTCAAAGCAGGGACTTGAGCTGACTTCGTCAGTTTCATCCACAAGCCCAAAGCAGCGACTTGAGCTGACTTCGTCAGTTTCATCCACAAGCTCAAAGCAGCGACTTGAGCTGACTTCGTCAGTTTCATCCACAAGCTCAAAGCAGGGACTTGAGCTGACTTCGTCAGTTTCATCCACAAGCTTAAAGCAGGGACTTGAGCTGACTTCGTCAATTCTATCCACAAGCTCAAAGCAGGGACTTGAGCTGACTTCGTCAGTTTCATCCACAAGCTCAAAGCAGGAACTTGAGCTGACTTCGTCAGTTTCATCCACAAGCTCAAAACAGGGACTTGAGCTGACTTCGTTAGTTCTATCCACAAGCTCAAAGCAGGGGCTTGAGCTGACTTCGTTAGTTCTATCCACAAGCTCAAAGCAGGGACTTGAGCTGACTTCGTCAGTTTCATCCACAAGCTCAAAACAGGGACTTGAGCTGACTTCATCAGTTTCATCTACAAGCTCAAAGCAGTGTGTTGCGCAGCCTTTAACCAGCCGCCTAGTCCGCTCTATGGTATTTATTAAGTCAACATCTCTTGTTTAAGAGCACAAAATCAGGAAATCTTCTCGATTCCCTGATTTTTTCTATTTCCGTTTTCGTGTTGAACGTCGTTCTGTTAATCCATGAGATAATAGAACTTCACGTTCTTCCAACACTTCCTTGTGCATAATCTTAGTCAACATACGCATACTAATGGCACCAAGGTCATAAAGAGGTTGGGCAATAGTTGTCAAGTTTGGACGGGTAAAGCGAGAGACTTGCGAATCATCACTGGCAATGATCTCAAATTCTTCTGGTACAGAAACACCCTTATCAGCCAAACCGTTCAAGACACCTGCCGCCAACTCATCACCTGTTACAATTGCTGCAGTTGCATTTGATGAAATCAAGCGCTCTGCCAAGGCATAGCCATCTTCATAAGTGTATTTAGATTCAAATACCAAGCCTTCGCTATAAGGAATATCTGCTTTTTTCAAAGCTTCCTTGTAACCAACCAAACGAACCTTACCATTGATGTCATCCACTAGTGGACCACTGACAAAAGCAATGCGCTCATTTTCTTTAGCGAGGTAGGTCACTGCATCAATCGTAGCTTGTTTGTAGTCAATATTGACACTTGGAAGCTGATGCTCTACATCCACAGTTCCTGCGAGAACAATCGGAGTACGTGAACGCGAAAATTCTGAGCGAATTTTATCTGTCAAGTGATAACCCATAAAGATAATGCCATCTACCTGCTTTGAAAAGAGGGTATTGACAACAGAAACTTCTTTCTCGTTATCTTCATCGCTATTAGCTAGGACAATATTGTACTTGTACATTTCTGCAATATCATCAATCCCCTTAGCCAAACTCGAAAAATAACCATTGGTAATATTTGGAATCACGACACCGACAGTGGTTGTCTTTTTACTTGCAAGACCACGCGCAACTGCATTTGGACGATAATCCAAACGATCAATTACCTCTAACACTTTTTTACGGGTATTCTCTTTTACATTTTTATTGCCATTAACCACACGGCTGACCGTCGCCATGGAAACACCTGCTTCACGAGCGACATCATAAATGGTTACTGTATCATCTGCATTCATTCCTTTTCCTGTCCTTTCTATCCCACACATTCTTTTACAAGTAGAGGCACCGATTAAAGCTCTATATCTACTTACAAAAGTGAAGATGTGAAAATTTCGTTTTCATATTTTTACTTATTCCATTCTATCACTAATTGTAAACACTTTCAAGTGTTTTTTGAGGATTGATTGAAAAAATTTCATAGAAAGCCTAGGTTTAGCTCCTTGCTACCACCTTAGAGCCACAAAAAGGAGGAAACTAAGCCCCCTCAAGTTACAAATTGTTTGATTGAATAATTTTAACACATAATGGTTTTCGCGTTATGATAGTATCACAACCAACCAGATTCTTTCGCGATATTAGCTGCCTCTGTTCGATTACCTGCATCTAGTTTCGAAAGAATATTAGTGACATAGTTTCGGACTGTTCCGTTGGATAGATAAAGTTTGTCTGCAATTTCTTGGTTAGAGAAGCCCTGAGCAATTCCCTTTAAAACTGCGATTTCTTGTTCTGTTAATGGATTGGGATGCGTCATCACCACTTCCATCAATTCAGGCGAATACTCCTTGCGTCCTTCGAGGACGGTGTGCAAGGTTTTCATGAGGTCTGCAATGTTTCTTTCTTTTAATACATAAGCATCTACTCCAGCCTTGACCGCACGTTCAAAATACCCAGGACGCTTGAAGGTCGTCACCACAACCACCTTTGTTTCTAGATTTTCTGCTCGTATCCACTCCAAGACTTCAAGACCTGTCTTAACAGGCATTTCTACGTCAAGGATGGCGATATCCACAGACTCCTTTTCTAATAGTTGGATTGCTTCTTGCCCATTCTTGGCTTGAAAGATAGACTCTACATCCGGTTGAAGCGTGAGCAACTGGCACATGGCATCTCGCAACATACTTTGATCTTCTGCGACTAATACTTTCATCTAGTTTCTCTCCTTATAAGCTAGTCGAACCTGAACTTCTGTCGGTTGTTTCCAACTAATTACCTTTACTTCTCCCGAAATTGGAAGAACACGATCTCGAACTGTATGGAGGTCATCCCCCTTTATAGAAGCAAAGCCACAGCCATCATCTCTCACTGTTAGAATGAGTTCCTTCTCTGTCCGTTCTAATTTTAAGTAGACTTTAGACGCTTTAGCATGTTTGATGATATTGGTCACCAACTCAAGCAAAATCATGGAAGCCGTTGACTCCAATTCCTGAGTAAGGCTAGCGGTATCTAGTTGATTAGCCGTTTCCACCTCAATTCCAGCAATCTCTAACATCTTTTTGACAGTTTCAAGTTCTGATGCTAAGGTCCGTGATTTCAGATTTTCCACAATGGTTCGCACTTCATTCATGGAATCCTTGCTTATCTGGTGAATTTCTTTTAATTCCTTTTCCACCTGTGGATAAGCCTCCATCTGAAATAACTGCAGGGCCAGATCTGTCTTGACACTCAGCATAGCAAAGGTGTGTCCCAGACTATCATGCAAATCCTGACCGATACGACTGCGTTCATTTTCAGCAAGCAAAAGATTTATCTGGGCATTCTGCTTAGCCTGAGCTTCTTTCAAATCCTCGATAAGGCGAATCCGAACCGAGCCCAAAGTCATCAAATCGACAAAAGTAAGAATTCCAAGCATATAGACTAGAAACTCAACTTCGATTCTCTGAATAATCAAAAGTCGCCCCACAACAAGGACTTGAGCAAGGAAAAATGTCCATACATGTAAAGACTTTAAACTACGCACTCTAAAATGATAAATCAAGAGATTGGCAAGGAAAAAGAAGAACCAGACATAGTTGCCATGAACTAAGACAGTATTCCCAGCTACATAGACCAGCATGATCCCCCAGAAAAGCCAAGATAGGCGCTGGTTCTTAGTTATTAAAACACCCAAATACGTCACTACAAATAGAATATCAACCAATAAATGCCAAGCAGGAAGCTCCCCAATCACTACAGGTAGGATGGGAAAAAGCATAAAAATCAAACTGGCCCAAAACATATAGTGTATGCTTTTCAGTCTTTCAAGCATTAAGCATTCTCCTTATGACCTTGAAGGTAAATAGTCAAACCAAATAAAACTGCTGAAAAAACAAGTAAATAAACTGTGGCTGATAGATTGATGCCACCCTTGTTTAAGAAGGTCTTGAGCAACTCCATCAACTGATAGGTCGGGAGACACTTACCGACTGCTTGCATCCAGTCTGGAAATAAAGAGATAGGCATCCAGAGCCCACCTAAAACAGCCAAGCCAAGGTAAAGAAGATTGCCCACGACAGACATCAGCTGACTAGTTGGTAAGAGAGTCAAGGCCAAGCCAAGCGCTACAAAAGCAATACTTCCCATAATCAGCAAAATCGCAGCTCCAACCCAGCTTGCTAAAGGCATATCCACACCTCTTACAAAATGCCCAACTGAGAAAACCACCAAGATTGAAACCAAATAATCAACCAGCATACTTGTTATCTTTGATAGATAATATTCTACCATATTTACAGGACTATGACGTAATGTTTTCTGCCAGTTGTTGATCTTATCTGTATGTAAAACAGCTGGGAATGAAAAGATAGCTGTCGACATCATGGAAAAAGCCGTCATGGAGATGAGGTAATCACGCATAAAATTAGCTGGTCCACCTGGTGTCTCCTGGTAGATGCCAGAAAAGAATAAATAGAAGGCTGTCGGCATCCCTACTGATAATAAATAATAGACTGATTGCCGTTTGGTCAATAGAAATTCTATCTTGTTTAGTGCGATCCATCGTTTCATCTTAGTCATCTCCCTTTTGTGTTTCTTCAAAGATTGTATCCAACAAGCTACGATTATTGACTTCAATTTCTTGAATCCTACATCCTGCTTGCACTAACAGTTGCCAAAAAGCATCCGCTTCACGTGTAACTACTTGCAAAGCATCTTGTTTTTGTGACCAGTTTTCAACCAAATTAGACTGCTCAATGACTTCCTTGTAAGCTAGAGGAAGGATAAAATGCTTTTCTATTTCCTCGCTACGCATAGCTAGAGGCGTCGTATCACGAATCAACTCTCCCTTATTTAAAACCAAAATCCGGTCAGCTGTATGTTCTACCTCTTCGATATAATGGGAGGAATAGAGAATGGTGACTCCTTGCGCTTTTAGGTCCCGAACAATTTCCCAAAAACGTTGACGGGTAGAGGTATCCATGGCAGCAGTTGGCTCATCTAAAAAGACAAGCTTTGGTCGCCCAATCAAGGTCAAGACAAAAGAGAAGAGACGCTTTTGCCCGCCTGACAATTTTTCTGCTAATTGCTCTTTCTGTTGCTGGTCAAACTGCAATAGTTGATCGATTTCCTGATTGCTCAAGGAATTTGGATAAATTTTTTGAAAGAAAGCAATCAACTCTTTTACCTTTAGTTTCTGAACGATTACATTCTCTTGAGGGAGGTAGGATCTTGTATAGTCTAACTGAGAACTCGTTACTGGTAAACCTTTAATAGATACTTGACCGCTGGAGACCAATTTATCTCCGAGCAAACAGTCCAAGAGTGTGGTCTTTCCTGCTCCGTTTGGCCCAATCATGGCAACACATTCACCTTCAGCTATCTCAAAGGAAATATCCTTCAAAATAGCCTTACCCTTGATGTTTTTATGTAAGCCTTGTACCTTAATCATGTTCATAATATTCTCCTTTCAATCACTCCATTCCCATAGGGAAAACGACGAAAATCATAAATCCAAAACCCCAAGCACCACGGATGAATTGGTAAAGGAAGTCTTGATCAAACCAACCTGTAAACATTTCTACCAACCATACCAAGAGTGACAGACCAATAAAGAGATAGATAATCGCTTTTTTCATTCCTCAAACTCCTTTTTCACATCTCCGACTAATTTCAAACCTTCTCTAACAAGCCAAGACATCATTCCAAATCCAGCAAAGACCTCCCAAGGAAAATGATAGAAATCCTCATCCAATCCCGAAAACATGAGATAGGTCATAACTCCTGCTGCTACTAGACTTACAGCGATAATCATTTTATTTCTTATCTCTTCTTCCTCCATTTGGTACTACAATTATAGTCTTTTGAAATCAGAGGAGATAGAAGCTTCTGTCACTAGAAAATATGACAAATGTCATAAAAAATTATGTTCAAAACAAGCAAGATACACTATACAATAAAACACAATTAGAAAAATCTAAGGCAACTTCCTCAAAAGAGATATCAAACCCAATTCACACCATAATGTAAACTAATACTTATTTAAAATCAAAAAAGTAGAAATTTTTATCAGGCAAACATATATATTATACGTTGAACAAAACCCTTCTATTGCTTTCTTAAAAATTTATAGGAGGCTAAATTTATAAGAGTTATATAATAAAATAAAATAAGAATCGAACAATTTAATTTTGGAATCCAAATCAATTTATAACAATATTTTGGAAGAGATGTTATACTATTCCAAATTCAATTTAATATAAAATCTGTTAAATTTCAATGTGGTTACCTAAACTACGGTATTTATTGAAAAGACTGGAGACAAAAAGTATACGCTGCCAAAATGAATTGCTGAAAATCAAAAAAGAGAGAACCAAACTGATTCTCTCTGAATGTATATAATATCTAGTTTTAAAAATAGAGACTCACATATCTCTGTAATGTATCGGGAAGACAGGATTCGAACCTGCGACACCTTGGTCCCAAACCAAGTACTCTACCAAGCTGAGCTACTTCCCGAGTTAAATAGAAAAATGCACCCTAGAGGAGTCGAACCTCTAACCGCCTGATTCGTAGTCAGGTACTCTATCCAGTTGAGCTAAGGGTGCTCATTAGTTTATGCCGAAGACCGGAATCGAACCGGTACGATCGTTACCAATCGCAGGATTTTAAGTCCTGTGCGTCTGCCAGTTCCGCCACCCCGGCCTCTCTAAGCGAACGACGGGATTCGAACCCGCGACCCCCACCTTGGCAAGGTGGTGTTCTACCACTGAACTACGTTCGCACTATTTTCTTCTATCTAAAAATGCCGGCTACATGACTTGAACACGCGACCCTCTGATTACAAATCAGATGCTCTACCAACTGAGCTAAGCCGGCTCATCTATTATATCTCAATGCGGGTTAAGGGACTTGAACCCCCACGCCGTTAAGCGCCAGATCCTAAATCTGGTGCGTCTGCCAATTCCGCCAAACCCGCATATATGACCCGTACTGGGCTCGAACCAGTGACCCATTGATTAAAAGTCAATTGCTCTACCAACTGAGCTAACGAGTCTAAAATAACTTGCGTTACCTTAAACGGTCCCGACGGGAATCGAACCCGCGATCTTCGCCGTGACAGGGCGACGTGATAACCGCTACACTACGGGACCTTTGGGAGTTAACGGGATCGAACCGCTGACCCTCTGCTTGTAAGGCAGATGCTCTCCCAGCTGAGCTAAACTCCCTAAAGCTAAGCGACTTCCC
>NZ_VMLM01000005.1:0-9602 GCF_013276695.1 Streptococcus sp. 4155 | reverse complement strand
AATAGTGAAAAATATCTATCCTATCTTCTAGAATGTCTTCCAAACGAGGAAACTCTCGTAAACAAAGAGGTTTTAGAGGCTTATTTACCATGGAATAAAGTTGTACAAGAAAAGTGCAAATAAGAAATCTCCAGATTAGGAACTATCCGTGAGTTCTCTAGTCTGGAGATCTTTCAATATACTTCGTTATTGGGCGGTTACTAACAAGGTATCTATCATTCATGGAAGACCTCCTGTATACTATTAGTAAAGTAAAACTATTGGAGGATATTTTAATGCCACAACCTATTGTTCCTGTAGAGATTCCACAATCTCGACCTTTTGATTCTAAAAAGAGAAATGATAGTCTGCTTAAAGTTCGTAATTATCGCCAAGAAGAAGATTGGGCTAAGATGGGTTTACCAATCACACGTAAGGAAATCTCTAATTGGCATATCAAGACGAGTCAATACTATTAGAGTCCCTTTATAACCTTTTACGAGAAAAGTTGTTAGAACAAGCTCTTCTTCATGCGGATGAAACCTATTATCGGGTTCTAGAGAGTGCTAGTCAGCTGACTTACTATTGGACTTTTTTGTCAGGAAAATCAGAGAAGCAAGCAAACACACTCTACCTCCATGATTAGCGTCGAAGTGGTTCAGTAGTACAAGACTTCCTAGGAGATTATTCTGGATATGTGCATTGTGATATGTTGCGGTAGTAACTTAGGACTTTAGTCCTCTAGTTCTGCCTATGCAATAGCAGTCCAAGGTTTAGGAGCAAGGCGACGCTAAGCTTGGTAAACTGTGAACCGCTAGAAGCTTATCGTCAACTGGAAGAAGCTGAACTTGTTGGATGTTGGGCGCATGTGAGAAGGAAATTTTTTGAAGCGCCCCCCAAACTAGCAGACTCTCGTAAACAAAGAGGTTTTAGAGGCTTGTTTACCATGGACTAAAGTTGTACAAGAAAAGTGCAAATAAGAAGTCTCCAGATTAGGAACTATCGCTGAGTTCTCTAGTCTGGAGATTTTTCAATATACCCTGTTATTGGACGCTTATAGCAGAGTGATGCCATCACTGGGCTAATAGAGATAAAATAAACAATTGATTTAGGACATTTGTTTGATAGTGGTGATAAAGTTTTAAATCTGCTACATAATTTGTGGAGTTTTTTCTATAATTAGGAGTTTAACCTAATCTGCAAATAGGAGTATACTAATAATGTAATCGTTATCAAAAGTCTAAAAAAGAATTTTTAGATGGATATCAAAATAAAAAGGGAGGAAATTATGAATAAGTTTTCAAAAACCTTGAGAGATAACTGGATCTTTCTCTTGATGGTTTTGCCAGGGGCACTCTGGTTGATTCTATTCTTCTACATTCCAGTATTTGGGAACGTGGTTGCCTTCAAAGACTACCACATGACCAGTAATGGTTTCATAGATAGTATCATAAATAGTAAATGGGTCGGACTCGATAATTTCAGATTCTTATTTAGTTCAAGAGACGCCTTTATTATTACACGAAATACGGTCCTCTACAATCTTGGCTTTATCTTTCTAGGTTTAGTTGTATCTGTAGGGATTGCCATTATCCTCAGTGAACTCCGTTCCAAGAGAATGGTGAAGATTTTCCAAACTTCTATGTTGTTCCCTTACTTCTTGTCTTGGGTTATCATCAGTTTCTTTACAGATGCCTTCCTAAATATTGATAAAGGGGTGTTCAATCATTTATTGGAAAGTCTTGGTCTCAAAGAAGTCAACTTCTACGCTGATTTGGGAATTTGGCCTTATCTCCTACTTTTCCTAGGTATTTGGAAAGGTTTTGGATATAGCAGTGTTATGTACTATGCGACGATTATGGGAATTGATCCAACCTACTACGAAGCAGCGACAGTGGACGGAGCCAGCAAATGGCAACGGATTCGCAATGTAACCATTCCGCAGTTGACACCATTGGTAACTGTATTGACCATCCTTGCAGTTGGAAATATCTTCCGTGCAGACTTTGGTCTTTTCTACCAAATCCCTCACAATGCTGGTCAGCTTTATAACGTAACCAACGTCTTGGACGTATATGTATATAATGGATTGACCCAGACAGCAGATATCGGGATGGCTTCAGCAGCAGGTCTCTACCAATCAGTAGTCGGCTTGATTCTGGTGGTTCTATCAAACTTACTGGCAAGACGAGTTGATCCAAACTCAGCTTTGTTCTAGAAAGGAGGAGAATATGGCAGAAAAGAAAATTAAAAAAGAAAAAATTGATAATGTCGGCATTCACTCCTTCAGTAAGAAAGCAGATATCTTCTTCAGTACCATTTCGGGTTTGATTGCCCTCTCTTGTATCCTACCCTTCGTATTCGTTATCATTATTTCAGTGACGGACGAGAAAAGCCTCCTCCAATACGGCTACAGCTTCTTCCCATCCCAATTTGGATTAGACGGTTTTGAGTTCTTGGCACAGTTTAAGGATAAAATCTTACAGGCCCTCTTCATTTCTGTCTTTGTAACCGTAGTTGGGACATTTACAAATGTCTTTATCACAACAACCTATGCCTACGCTATCTCACGGACAACATTTAAGTATCGCAGATTTTTTACCATCTTCGTCCTTCTCAGTATGTTGTTCAACGCTGGTTTGGTACCAGGTTATATCATGGTGACTCGTGTGCTTCAGCTTGGGGATACTGTTTGGGCCTTGATTGTGCCAATGCTTCTCTCACCATTCAATATCATCTTGATGCGTTCCTTCTTCAAGAAGACCATCCCAGAAGCCATTCTTGAATCCGCTCGTATCGATGGTGCCAGTGAGGCCCGGATTTTCTTCCAAATCTGTTTACCATTATCACTACCAGGTATCGCAACCATCACGCTTTTGACAGCACTTGGTTTCTGGAATGACTGGTTCAACGCCCTTCTTTACATCAAGAGTGACAACTTGTATCCATTGCAATATTTGCTTATGCAAATCCAACAAAATATGGACTACATTGCCAAAGCGGTCGGCTTGACTGGTCAACTGGGAGTTGCTCTACCGAAAGAAACAGGTCGTATGGCCATGGTTGTGGTTGCAACCCTTCCAATCGCGATTTTGTATCCATTCTTCCAACGCTACTTTGTAAAAGGTTTGACTATCGGTGGTGTGAAAGAATAGTGTTTATTGAGAAAGAACATTTCTCATTTCCAAACTTCCCTTGCGTGAAGTTAACATCATTACATTGTTTATAAGTTTAAAAATAAAAAAAGGAGTTTTTATCATGAAAAACTGGAAAAAATATGCTTTTGCATCTGCTAGTGTAGTCGCTTTGGCTGCAGGTCTTGCTGCTTGTGGAAACTTGACAGGTAACAGCAAAAAAGCTGCTGATTCAGGTGACAAACCTGTTATCAAAATGTACCAAATCGGTGACAAACCAGACAACTTGGATGAATTGTTAGCAAATGCCAACAAAATCATCGAAGAAAAAGTTGGTGCCAAATTGGATATCCAATACCTTGGCTGGGGTGACTATGGTAAGAAAATGTCAGTTATCACATCATCTGGTGAAAACTATGATATCGCCTTTGCAGATAACTACATTGTAAATGCTCAAAAAGGTGCTTACGCTGACTTGACAGAATTGTACAAAAAAGAAGGTAAAGACCTTTACAAAGCACTTGACCCAGCCTACATCAAGGGTAATACTGTAAACGGTAAAATTTACGCTGTTCCAGTTGCAGCCAACGTTGCATCATCTCAAAACTTTGCCTTCAACGGAACTCTCCTTGCCAAATATGGTATCGATATTTCAGGTGTTACTTCTTACGAAACTCTTGAGCCAGTCTTGAAACAAATTAAAGAAAAAGCTCCAGATGTAGTGCCATTTGCTATTGGTAAAATTTTCATCCCATCTGATAACTTTGACTACCCAGTAGCAAACGGGCTTCCATTCGTTATTGACCTTGAAGGCGATACTACTAAAGTTGTAAACCGTTACGAAGTGCCTCGTTTCAAAGAACACTTGAAGACTCTTCACAAATTCTATGAAGCTGGCTACATTCCAAAAGATGTCGCAACAAGCGATACTTCCTTTGATCTTCAACAAGATACTTGGTTCGTTCGTGAAGAAACAGTAGGACCAGCTGACTACGGTAATAGCTTGCTTTCACGTGTTGCCAACAAAGATATCCAAATCAAACCAATTACTAACTTCATAAAGAAAAACCAAACAACACAAGTTGCTAACTTTGTCATCTCAAACAACTCTAAGAACAAAGAAAAATCAATGGAAGTGTTGAACCTCTTGAATACGAACCCAGAACTCTTGAACGGCCTTGTTTACGGTCCAGAAGGCAAGAACTGGGAAAAAATTGAAGGTAAAGAAAACCGTGTTCGCGTTCTTGATGGCTACAAAGGAAACACTCACATGGGTGGATGGAACACTGGTAACAACTGGATCCTTTACATCAACGAAAACGTTACAGATCAACAAATCGAAAATTCTAAGAAAGAATTGGCAGAAGCTAAAGAGTCTCCAGCGCTTGGATTTATCTTCAATACTGACAATGTGAAATCTGAAATCTCAGCTATTGCTAACACAATGCAACAATTTGATACAGCTATCAACACTGGTACTGTAGACCCAGATAAAGCGATTCCAGAATTGATGGAAAAATTGAAATCTGAAGGTGCCTACGAAAAAGTATTGAACGAAATGCAAAAACAATACGATGAATTCTTGAAAAACAAAAAATAATCAGCTAAATTGATTTCGTGTATTCATTCCTAACTCCTAAAATAAGAATCACTGCTTTCTTCAGGCTTATCTGGGGAAGGCAGTGATTTTTTGAATGAAAAATAAACCAACTAATATAATTCAGGTATAGTTGGTCTTTTTGTATAAAATTGCTATTTTATGAGGAGTGTTGTCTCTGTAATAAATCATTCTTATCCCAAGTATAGAACTTCATCACAGAGACATTCGATATCTTGCTCTATATGAGAAGCTAGAATAATAAGTTTCCCCTTTTCTTTTAGGTGGAGTAATTTTTCTCGAATTTTTTGAACAGATTGCTTATCAAGTCCGTTCATTGGTTCATCTAAGAGTAATATATCTGGATTTTCCATAAAAGCCTGTGCTAGAGCTAATTTTTGTTTCATTCCTAAAGAGTAGTGTTTTACTTTTTTAGAAGAACTAGGATCGAGTCCTACATCTATCATACTCTGAATGATTTCTTTCTCTCCTATTTTATTTTTGATTAGAGCTAGTTGATGTAAGTTATCAAAACCAGAATAACCTTCCAGAAATCCTGGAGTCTCAATAATAACACCTACACTTGGTAAGAAGGGAAAATCTATTCCAAGTATGTTTCCATCTAATTCGATTTTTCCTTCAGTTATACCTTCTAATCCCGCTAAACACTTGAGTAAAACTGTTTTTCCTGAACCGTTATATCCAACAATTCCGTATATATTTCCACTGGAAAATTCAAAGGAAAGGTCTTCAAAAATTACATTGTGTTTATAGTTTTTACGAATAGATTTTAAATGTAAGTTTGTCATATCTATTGTCTCCTTATTTTTTTCATAACAACTAGGATTATGGCGAGCAAAAGGTATAAAAGTAGGATACGAGTAATTATTTCTGGTAGGGATAGTAAGCCAGAATGGGCTTCGTATTTAATATAATGGAAGTCTAGCCAAGTTAAAGGAGATAAAAATTTAATCCAGAAACGTGAAGCTTCTGTAATAAATAATTCTACAATAACTAATCCACAGGCTAAGGTATTTCCTAAATTAGAATAATGACTATTGAAAACGAAAATCACTCCTCCAATCAAAATGAACATAAGGAATAGCAATAAGAATATTTGAAAAAAAGCTCCATAGGGAGAATAATATTGCAGTATAATTGAGCGTAGATGCGTCATGCTATCAACACCTTCCGGAAATGAAATACGTCCTTGAGCTAAGGAGGGTAGGAGACGTCCCCAATGATTTGAAAAGTGTAGTGTAGGAAGAAAAGTGATTAGAATGCTGATGATTTGGTAAATCGAAGCGATTAAGCTCGCTATAATCAGATAAATAAACTGGGAGAGCATCCACTTTTTCTGTCCGATTTTTAAGATTAACCAAAACTGGAAAGTATCTTTTAAAGGAAGATTGCTAAATAGTAGTATGACAGATAAAATAGAAATTGCAGTGAACCATTGACTCGTGAAGAGAACAGTTACAATGCTGACAGGATAAGTTTCTTTGAAGTGATTAGCTAAATTAGAAAAAGGTAGCATTAAAATCAAAGTATAGAGGTGAAAGAAAATTAAGATAGGCAACAATCGTTTAAAGGTGAATTGTTGTTTTAAGAGAATAGTTACTACACGTATAATCTCCATAAGATTACTCCTTATCATAAAAATGCCAATGTTTTTTAAGAGCTAGTCGAATGATCTCTATTGACAAAAGTGCCCATAGAGTTAAGAAAATATAAGGATAAAGCAACGAAAAAATATTTCGAAAGTTTTCGTCACCTACTTGAAAATATGCTAGCCCTTCTCGTAAATAATCATCTGTCGTTAAGACGATATGTGGTAGAGTAAAAAAAGGGAGAACTCTCTCTAAACCAAATGTTGTGAGGACAAACCAGGCTGTACTTGGAAGAAGATAGACCATTAACACATTAGGGTAAAAAACGGAAAGAACTCCACCTAATAGAGTAAAGAATGCAAAATAGAGTCCAATTAGACTAATGAGAAGGAAGTAGAAAAGGAATATAAATCCTTGATTTAACAACCACTGATTGCTAAAAGTAGATGAGTAGTGAGAATTAGTGAGGGGAAAATAAAAGGAGAGGAGAATTAAAAAACAGAATCCTAAGGTCAGTCCTACAAAATAAGAACGGAAAATTAACCGTTTGACGAAGGAAGAAGCGTATTGTCGCAGAGACATACGACTAAGTAAAAAAGGAAGTCTATTTTGATGGTAGTCTTGTGAAAAGTCTGTTACTACAGTGGAAGCTGCTGTTAAGATATATAATGACATTGCTAGATTTCTAGAGAAGGAGAGCATGAAATAATCAGGGACTGCAAGTGAATTTCTTCCGTCTAATTTTATTGTTAGATCTGTATAGGACATCATCAATGCAACTACTAAGGAAAAGAGTAGTCCAATCCAAATCCTCCAATCTTTTAGCGTATATTTAAAGGGGAGAAGTAGTTTCATCTAACTTACCTCTTTCCAGTTTGTGGGATCGATAACTGCTTTATCTATACGATCTTTTTCTTTGATTGTAAAGATTAGGAAGGGACGATAGAGATTTCCTCCATAGAGTTCTTTTTCTTGAGTGGGAATAGGTATATACTCAATTGTAAATGACTCAATATAAATTGGACTGTCCAAAATCAAATTTTCGTATTTTTCTTTTAAAACATCTAATCCTTTTTGGACAGAAAGAGTCGCCATTTTATCTATTTTTTGAGTCGGTAAGATAACACCAGATAAATCAATTCCTTGAATCCCTGCTTGGGTGATGATAAAGTTTAGGTCAGAACCATGAATAAAACTAATCTCTCCGGATGAACCTAGCTGAGTTTCGCCATCAATAACTCTTTTACTAGAAAGTTTTGGAAAAACAGTAACATAGCACATATCAGTCAGATTGTTTTTGTCTATCTTTGTTCCTTTTAATTCTTTGGCATTTCTTTCGTAGGTTGGGAGATACTCAAGGAGTGTTTCTTTTGAGATAGCGTAGATGAGATAATCATAATCGTCAAATCCTAATTGGAGGGTATTTAGAAATTGCTTAACTTTGTTAACACCATCTTCTTTTGAAAATGGAAGTTCTTCTTTAAAGTCGGTTAGATTTAGATTATTTTCAATAGCGTCTAATCGTAGGTTGTGGAAAACACTTGATAGATCTGATATTTGATCAGATGTTAAATGAATCCATGATCCAGTTTTATTGACGGTAATATCTGCTCTGGTCTTTCCTTTTTGGAGTCTGGTTAAAGGATTCTTATCGGCAATAATCTCACTAATTTCACTATCGCTTCCCATAAAATTTTGGATAGCTGTTACCAATGTTTCTTTGTCTCCTTTTTTTGAGTCCCAAAAAGGCAATTCTTCTTTATAGGAGGTATCTATCTGGTCTGATAGATAGATTTGCTCTGTTATCTCTTTATAACCTTCTTTTATGGGAAGATTTTCCTTATTTATCTCAGTTGTTTGCTTTTGGCTATATTGACAAGCTGTTAAAAAGATAAAGGGAAGAATAAGTAGAAATAATAGGTATTTTTTCATAGTAAAAAGCTCCTTTAAAAAAGGAGCAGAGACATGATACTTTTTAGATGATGCCTCTACTCTTAGAAGGGGGCGTTAGGCTAGTGAGCGCTCACATGATAAACTAGCGAATAACCCAATGTTTGTTACTTTTTGTTTTGAGACGAATTAAGGGTCAAAACGTCCTGTTATATTCGAATTGAGCCAACCATATTTAGAGGCGTTGAGATAATAATAGCGTCCAATTGTTCCATAACCATTGTTATAGCGAAGATTATAGCGACCATTTGAATCAGCTATTTTCATCTCAGTTGCAGGCTCATCCTCAGCAGCAGTCCAAGCGCGAATTCTGACCTTTTTTCCCCAACCAAGACCACCTGTGATATTAGCAACAGCAGGGGAGCCGTCTGTTTTTTCAGTTTTTCGGCTACTAACGGAATAGTCTTCGCGTGTAACATGAAGATTGAAATACACCATCTTAGCAGAAACAGTCTGACTAGCTAAGGGGAGTAAGCAAGCGACTCCTAGTCCTAATGCGATGCATTTTTTCAAATTTGTCATCACAATACCTCCTTTGTATTTCAGTGAAACCGATTTCATTTACATTGTACTACTTTTTTTTTATAATGTCAATCGCAAAATAAAGTATTTGTGATTTGTAATTCGAATGTGATAATGTCTTTATAAAATAAGTTATTAGATTTACATATCTCATAAAATATGGTTAAATTATTATATTGAATTTAGAATAGTACAGCATCTCTTCTAAAATATTGTTATAAATTGATTTGGATTCCAAAATTAAATTGCTCGATTCTTATTTCATTTTATTATATTTGACCCAGATAAAGCGATTCCAGAATTGATGGAAAAATTGAAATCTGAAGGTTCCTACGAAAAAGTATTGAACGAAATGCAAAAACAATACGATGAATTCTTGAAAAACAAAAAATAATCAGCTAAATTGATTTCGTGTATTCATTCCTAACTCCTAAAATAAGAATCACTGCTTTCCTCAGGCTTATCTGGGGGAGGCAGTGGTTTTTTGGGCACAAGGATATAGATATTCCTGTTTTCTCTTATCCTTATTTTAATACTCAATAAAAATCAAAGAGCAAACTAGGAAGCTAGCCGCAGGCTGCTCAAAACACAGTTTTGAGGTTGTGGATAGAACTGACAGAGTCAGTATCATATACCTACGGCAAGGTGAAGCTGACGTGGTTTGAAGAGATTTTCGAAAAGTATTAATCACTAATTATCTATCTCAACAAATCGTCCCAGAATATGAACATTCTCCGAGACAGAGACAAAGGCGCTTGGATCTACTTGTGTCATAATCTGTTTAAATTCATTAAACTCTGCACGTGTAAT
>NZ_VMLM01000049.1:0-7252 GCF_013276695.1 Streptococcus sp. 4155 | reverse complement strand
TACGAGCTGGTGTTGTTACATCCACTGGTTGTGATGGTTTCTTGTTCGGTTCAGTGACTCTTCCTTTTCCTGGCACAGCACCTTTCGGAAGCTTGTCATTTGGCACTTCACCTGAACCATTGTCGCCAATTGTGACTGTGATTGTTGTTCCATTTTCACCTGGGATTTCTACCTTAGTTCCTCGTGGGTATGTTGAGCCATCTGGTTTCTTAGGTGTTACAATCGCATTTCCATTTGGTTGTTGAGTAATTTCAATCTTACCTGGTTTTTCAGTTTCTGGTGTTGCTGGTGTTACCTTAGCTGGTGTTGTTACATTAGGAACTTCCACAGCTGCTTTACCTGGTTCTGTAATCTTAGCATTACCTACAACCGTAGTATCTGGTAATTGATCATTTGGAACCTTAGCTGAACCATCTGCTCCAATCGTCACTTTAATTGGACGACCATCCTTACCTGGAAGTTCTACGATTGTTCCTTCTGGATAAGTTGAGCCATCTGGTTTCTTAGGTGTTACTGTAACGTCACCTGTAGTAGGATCTTGTGACAACTCTACTGTTGGTGTCTTACGAGCTGGTGTTGTTACCGTTACTTTGACTGGAACTTCTTCTTTCGATCCATCTGGATAGGTTACCGTTACTTTACCGGTAATCTTGTCTCCTGGTTTAGCTTCTTTTGGAATTGTGACAGTAACTTTTCCATCTTTATCTACTGTGATTCCTGGTGTTCCACTTTCGAAGGTTGTTCCATCTGGAATTTTCTTACCGTTCTCTTCTGTTAATGGAATTTCTACCTTAGTTCCTGGTTTGCCATTTCCATCTTCGTATTTCGGTGTGTAGATATCTTTATCTTGTTCACCTACTGTAACCGTTACTGGAACTTCTTCTTTCGAGCCATCTGGATAGGTTACCGTTACTTTGCCGGTAATCTTGTCTCCTGGTTTAGCTTCTTTTGGAATTGTGACAGTAACTTTTCCATCTTTATCTACTGTGATAACTCCTGGTTGGTCACTTTCGAAGGTTGTTCCTGTTGGAATTTTCTTACCGTTCTCTTCTGTTAATGGAATTTCTACCTTAGTTCCTGGTTTGCCATTTCCATCATTGTATTTCGGTGTGTAATCATCTTTATTTGGACGTCCTACAACTACTGGAATATTTACTGTATCATGTGAACCATCTGGGTATGTTACTTTCACTACCGCATTTCCTACATTACCTGATGTATTTGTTGACGGTTTACTTTGTACCGTTAAAGTTCCTGGAGCAAAGTTTTGTACTTTTGCCTTCACTTCATCATCCGTAATGTTATGGTTATACGGAACTGTTAATGTTTCTCCTGTCGGATTATATTTGCTAGCTTGCTCTTCAACAGTGATTTTTATTGTTTTTTCTGAAGAATTATTATTTTTATCATATGCTTTAATTTTTACAGTATAGAATCCTGTCGCAGCATTCGTAGTCCCTGTAATCTTGCCATTTTCATATTTTAATCCTTGTGGTAAATTGCTTACCTCTATTGGATTATTATCACGCAAGCCAACACCACCTGTATTATCTACAGCTGTTACAGGGATTGGAGTAATTGGTTCGTTTTTAGTTACTGTAGCATCTGCTGCTGTAATGGTTGGCCCCGTCTTATCCCCAGCTGTGACAGTGAAAGTAAAGGTCACAGGTTCTGCTGAGTGCCCTGCTTCATCAGTAGCCTTGAAGGTAATTGTATGTGTACCAACATCTTCTGGTAGGGCTTTAAGGGTGATTTTTCTGATTTGATTAGTATCTGTAGTTCCTGATGCGTCTACAAATGCTTTCCCCGTGTTAAATCTATCACCATATTTTGTTAGTATATCACTAACATCCAGCTTAGCCTTCTTATCATCTGTTGCTGTAACTGTAAATGTTACCCATTCACCTTCTGTTACCGTTTGGCTTGCTGGTGTGATGGTCAAGGTTGGGGCTTGTTTGTCTGGTGCTTCTGTTGGTGTTACAGCGTCACTTCGTTCTGATTTCACCTCTCCACCATTGTTAACAATGGTTTCAGCAGTAATAGGAGAACCTGGTAAAGCTCCTTCAACTGTAACGGTTGCAGTCTCTCCATCAGTTGTTCCAGTTCCGATCAGCTTAGTTCCATCGTAAATATTAACTTTAGAACCTTTTGGCACTCCACTTCCTACATTCACTGTAAGTTGTTGTCCAGTGAGACCTTTCTTATTCTCAAAGCCTGTAATAGTCGGTTTTTTAGGTTTAACTGTAAGCTTAACAGTTCCGTCTGAACCAGAGTTGGCATTTTCTGATGATGACTGATCACTGTAGGTAGCAATTACTTTATAAGTAAAGACTCCAGCTTGATCTGTACTTGGTTTACGACCACCTTCCCAGTTCCAATTCATTCCTGACGGGAAGTCTTTACCACTTTTTGAAGTGATATAGCCATCACCTACAGGGTTATCTGTATTTGGAAGACTATCTCCCACCGTTTTGGTGTGTGAACTACCTTTGATAGGGTAGGTTTCTGCCTCTGTGGTCGTTTCTAATCTGGCACCCAATGCTCCCACAATATATGACTGATTAGTCGTTTTTCCGTATGTTGTCGTGGCAGCGTAGACATGACCGTATCTAGCTGCTTCATCAGCAGTCACATCGTCTTTAAGTCTAATCTTCGCATGCATATGAACAGCATAATCTATACTTTGTTCTCCAACCTTAATCCCCAAATAATATGATAAGTCTGGATACTTACCGTCTGGTTTTTTGGTAAGAGTATTCAGAACAGAATTTTCTTGGTTATTTTTGAATACATCCCAACGCTGGTTATCTCTAGTTACTCCTGAACGTGGATCATACAAACTGATATAATCATTGTTAAAGATATATGGCTTCTGTTCCCACTGTTTATCGATGAAGGCTGTCTCTCCATATTTTTGGAATCCGATATTCCCATCAGAAAGCCTTCTTCCATCAAATTTCTTGTATCGTGTGAAACTCAAGTCTTTTACCGTGTTAGAGGAGTGCATGATATTAAACGGAGCTTGGAAATAATACTGTTGCTGGTATGAGCGACTCACCATTCTTTTTCCATCGTTATTAAAGAAGACATCGTAGACCATCCATTTTTGTCCATTTTCTTCCTTAAAATTTGCTCTGATTACTGTCTTATCACTAGTAAAATCTGGATCATCATTCCTTGTATTTTGACCTTTGTTAGTAGATGGATCAACAGAAGCAAAGTATCTGACATCAGACAAAGCACCTTCGTTAACAGTATTCGGGATAGGTTCCAAAGCCCTCTTAGATCTTCTAGATTTCTTAGGTTTATCTTCTGGCACAGATGCAGAAGCAGCCCTGTCTGAACCCTCCTCCTTATGGTCGCTCCTTTCAGAAGAGGCATTTTTATCCGCTGATTCACTTGCCTGCGGCTGACTTTCTTCTTTAGAAGAACTTGATAAGACTGCCAAGTCTTTTTCCAACTTCTCAGCAAGACTGTCAAGATCCCCTTGACCTGCATCAGCACGGGCTAATAATTCTTTCCCTTTTTGAAGTCGCTCCTTAATAGGACTTACAACTGAAGGATCGTGCTTCGAGTCGGTAGAAAGAAGAGCACTTACCTCTTCCATTAGCTTGCTCAAGCGGCTGCTATCAACTGTAGCAGCTTTTTCTTCAGCAGGTTGAGCTTCCTTATTTGCTGAAGGCTCACTGGCTACTTCGGCTTGATTTTCATCCCTTGCCTGCCCTGCTTCAGACGACTGCTCCCCATCTTTCGGGCTAGCTAGACCAGTAGTCGATGACGACGTGTTTTGGCTTGGGCTATCTGCACTCACGACGTTGGCCCCCATAAACATAAGAGCCGCAACCGCAACAGAAGCTGCACCAAAGCTATATTTACGAATAGAGAAGCGCAAGACTTTTTCGCGTTGATGGCGCTTTACCCTACTGAGTGAATTCGATTTATCTTCCATGTTACCTCCTTAGAAGACTAATGATATAATAAAAAATAAGTTTCCCAACTCCCACTCCTTCAGAGAGTGAAGCTAGAAACAGCACCGTGATTCTTACTAGTGAGTAAATGATAGGAGATGAGACTAGGTCACCCTTAAGCCTCAAGCAACTATAATATCACAGCTATCACAGCTACATTATACCACTTTGATAAAATTAGTCAACACTTACCCTGACACTTTTATCATTTTTTTCATCGCTGAATCTCACTGAAAGTTCTATAAGGAAGTTAGCCATCCAGCCCTCCTAAAAATGAGATGGTTCAACTATAGTGAAATGAAATAAGAACAGGACAAATCGATCAGGACAGTCAAATCGATTTCTAACAATGTTTTAGAAGTAGAGGTGTCCTATTCTCGTTTCAATCTACTATAGCTTATGACGAGCCCTTCCTTTACCAGACAGATCTATAGCGAAAGGAAATAAAAACGCAACAGATTGATTAGGAAATGCAAAGCAATTTCTAAAACTGTTTTAGCAGTCGCTATCTACTTTCCTAGCTTCCAGCTACTCTATCTTTGACACCGGACTCATCTACTCTTGCCCCTATTTTTAAGCACAATAAAAGCCAGTAGACTCGAGTTCCTACTGACTTTCCTTCTCCGTGGTTTGGACTAGGCAGCCAAAACGTTGCGTCCTTTACGACGACGAGCTGCCAATACGCGACGACCATTTTTAGTTGACATACGGTTACGGAATCCGTGTTTGCGCGCACGACGAAGTTTACTTGGTTGATAAGTACGTTTCACGATGAATACCTCCTCATAGATTTTGTATTCGTTTAGCCGGCTATAAAGTGATCAGTTACTAAACATACTTTACCATTCTATCTGATTCTGTCACTTTTGTCAATAGCTCTAGGCAAATGTTTCCAGCTTTTTCTCATGTAAGCCCTATCTGCGATACTGTTTTAAGAAACGAGTCATCTTTTCTTGGATTTGGGCTAGTTCCTCGACACGAGGAAGGTAAACGATACGGAAGTGGTCTGGTTCCTGCCAGTTAAAACCGCGACCATGAACCAAGAGCACCTTTTCCTGCTTCAAGAAATCAAGGACAAACTGCTCATCATCATCGATACGGTACATATTGCGGTCGATTTTGGGGAAGATATAGAGACCCGCCTTGGGTTTAACGGCAGACAAACCTGGAATCTCTTGAATGGCATGGTAGATGAAGTTTCTTTGTTCATAAATCCGTCCACCAGGAAGGAGCAATTCATCGACTGATTGGTGACCACCTAAGGAGGTTTGGACGACTTGTTGGGCCAAAACGTTAGAGCAAAGGCGCATATTGGACAGCATATTGAGCCCTTCGATATAGCCCTTAACATGAGTCTTAGGGCCAGACAGGACCATCCAACCCACACGGAAACCAGCGATACGATGCGATTTTGACAGACCATTCATGCTGACACAGAAGAGATCCGGTGCCAGACTCGCCACAGGCGTATGCACATGCCCATCCATGACCATGCGATCATAGATCTCATCCGCAAAGATGATCAAGTCGTTTTGACGGGCAATCTCAATAATCTCCAGCAAGAGTTCCTTCGGATAAAGGGCTCCAGTTGGGTTGTTTGGATTGATAAGGACGATTGCCTTGGTATTGGAAGTGATTTTTGACTTGATATCCGCAATATCAGGGTACCATTCTGCAGCTTCATCACAGATATAGTGAACGGCATTTCCCCCAGCTAGGCTGACAGCCGCTGTCCAGAGAGGATAGTCGGGCATAGGCACCAAGACCTCATCTCCATTGTCCAAAAGCCCCTGCATGGACATGACAATCAGCTCACTGACACCATTTCCAAGGTAAATATCATCAATATCTACGTTTGGGAATTTCTTCAGTTGGCAGTACTGCATGATGGCCTTACGGGCTGAAAAAATCCCTTTGGAGTCAGAATATCCTTCACTATCACGCGCATTCATAATCAAGTCATGAATGACCTCATCTGGCGCTGTAAAACCAAATTCTGCTGGATTTCCTGTATTCAGACGTAAAATCTTTTCTCCATTTGCTCGCATCCGCATGGCTTCTTCCAAAACCGGACCACGGATATCATAAGCAACATGCTCTAACTTACTAGACTTGTTATATTCTTTCATCTTGTTTCCTCCATTCATCAGACTAGTAACATTATACCACTAGAAAAAGAATGCGACAAGTTTGCTGGAAGCTGTTACTAGATTTATATAGAAGAAAACCCTCGCTAAAAGCGAGGTCAAGACAAGTGAAATAGCAGATGTTTTGCCAAAGAAAGATCACATACCAAAAGATAAACCTAGAAAAAGCAAGCCTAAAAAGGAGTCATAAAGAAGATTAAACATGAGGAAGAGCCCCCATATCATCAAGTGATCCCAGCGACCACTTCTTTTAGCGACTAGGAATAATACCAGATGGTAGAATACATGAAAGACTAAAAAGCCAACAAAACCTGGATAAAGAAGCGGTACCAGACTCTCTAATTGCCAGATCATAATCACTTCTACCAAGACCGAAGCTAAGATGATTCCATAATAAAGGAAATTTATTTTTTTTGATTCTTGAAAAGAGTTTTTCATAACCACTCCTCTCCAATATATTCTATCTTTACTCTCACTCTTTTTTATATATTTTAACATATATACATACATATGTCAAGCGCTAACATTTTTTGAAAAATACTTTTTTTGCTTTACTTCTATAGTGAAAAGGTTTACAATTGTAGTAAGAAAATTTCAGGAGGTTTCATTATGACACAACGTTACCAAAATATCATGGTCGCAATCGATGGTTCTAAGGAAGCAGACTTGGCTTTTGTCAAGGGAGTTCATTCTGCTCTACGAAACGACGCTAAACTCACCATCGCCCATGTCATTGACACACGCGCTCTCCAAAGCGTATCCACCTTTGATGCTGAAGTTTACGAACAACTCCAAGTCGACGCTGAAAGTCTGATGAAAGAGTACGAAAAACGTGCTAAAGATGCTGGTGTGGCCGATGTTCATATCGTCATTGAAATGGGAAATCCAAAGACCCTACTGGCACGTACTATTCCCGATGCTGAGGAAGTGGACCTCATCCTCCTTGGCGCAACCGGTCTCAACGCCTTTGAACGCCTCTTAGTCGGCTCTTCATCTGAATACATCCTCCGCCATGCTAAGGTCGATTTGCTGGTTGTGAGAGAACAAGAAAAAACCTTATAATCACAAAGAAAAGGAGCTCAGCGCTCCTTTTTGTTTACTATTTATACTCTTCGAAAATCTCTTCAAACCACGTCA